>JADZGC010000005.1 GCA_020854115.1 bacterium
AACACGAGCCACCTTACGAAGTGCTGAATTCGGCTTCTTTGGGGTCTGCGTGAATACCTTTGTGCACACTCCTCGCTTGAAGGGTGACGACTGGGTAGTCGTACGCCCCTTCAAGGCGTTGAGATTGCGTTGCAGTGCAGGCGACTTGCTCTTCTTGCGGGCTGCGCTGCGTGGTTTTCGAATGAGTTGATTGATTGTTGGCATATAACTTGATCATCCTATCAGATTAAGCCTATCTGGTCAACTCTCGTCATCCGGTCGGAAGCCAGTCCCTACTGGGATCAGGCGTCCGATGATGACGTTTTCTTTCAGGCCACGGAGATGGTCAGTCTTGCCACGCAAACTTGCACCGATCAATACCTTCATCGTCTCCTGGAAGGATGCGGCTGAGAGCCAGCTGTTTGAGCTAATCGAGATCTTCGAAATCGGCATCAAGAGCTGCTCATAGGTAGCGGGTTCTTTTTTCTTCGAGATGGCTTCAGCGTTGGCTTCTTTGAGCGCTGTCTTTGATACGATGTCACCCGAGATGAAATCAGTGCCGTTTGGCTCTTCGATACGAACGCGGCTAAACATCTGGCGAATCATGACTTCAATATGTTTGGAAGCAATCGACTGACCTTGCGATGCATAAATCGCCTGCACTTCGTCCACAATATAGCGCTGTACAGCTTCTTCGCCTTGGAGACGGAGCATGTCCTGGAGATTGACAGAGCCCTCGGTAATGCGCTGGCCGACTGTCACGAGGTCGCCATTCTTGACGGTCAAGGTGACATAATCAGGGATAGTGTATTCCTTCACATTGCCACCCTCGTGCGTCAGTTCGATCGAAGTCTTTCCAACCTTGACTATACCATCAGCTCCGGCCTTGATCGTACGCTTACCGGTTTCATTGGCAGCCAGAACATCGCCCTTCTTGACGGTCGCACCAGATTTAACTACAGCCTTCATGCCTTCTTTGATAACATAGTCTGTGACCTTCATATCGACAGGCGCAATGCGAATAGACTGCTTGTTGTCATGAGACTTTACAACCACGCAACCATCTACTTCGGCAAGAATTGCTTCACCGCGCGGGCTACGCGCTTCAAAGATTTCGTCGACACGTGGCAGACCCTGGGTAATGTCGGCAGCAGAAGCTACACCGCCAGCATGGAAGGTACGCATGGTAAGCTGCGTTCCTGGCTCACCAATTGACTGAGCAGCCATAATACCAACTGCTTCACCAAGCTCAACTTCACGACCGCGAGCGAGGTCAACACCATAACAGTGCTTACATACGCCCCATGCAAGAGTACACTTCATGATCGATCGGATGACGACTGTCTCGATACCGGCCGCAGCCACTTCGCGTGCCAGCTCATCGGTAACCAATGCCCCAGACTTCACGATGACCTTGCGCCCATCTTTTACGTCCTGAGCGACATAACGCCCGACGATCCATGGAGCGAGCGAGTCCTGTCCGGCAGCTTGAGCTTCTGCGAGGAGCACTGCGTATCCTTCTGTATCACCACAATCTTCGGCTGCAATCAACACATCCTGAGCCACATCGACCAAGCGACGAGTCAGGTATCCAGATTCTGCAGTCTTCAGCGCAGTGTCTGTAAGACCCTTACGAGCACCGTGAGATGAGATGAAGTATTCAAGAATGTTCAAACCTTCTTTGTAGTTGCTCTTCACCGGAAGCTCAATGGTGGCGCCTGTCGAGTTCAATACCAAGCCTTTCATACCAGCCATCTGGTTTGCTTGACCGACAGTCGCACGTGCGCCGGATTCAATGTCCATAGCTAACGTTGACTGGTTTGGATCCAGGGCCTTCGTGAGTTCAGCTTCAATCTGTTCGCCTACCTCTTTCCAGATCTCGACAGTACGTTCTTTGCGCTCTTCATTAGTGATGAGCCCTTGCTGGTACTGAGCCGTCACGGCCTGTGCCCTCTTCTCACCCTCGTCAAGCAACCGAATCTTCTCAGTAGGAGTTGAAAGATCATCCATTCCCAAGGAGAAGCCAGATTCGGTCGCATATTTGTAGCCCGTGTCCTTGATCGCATCTGCGACACGTGCGGTCTCAGGACCACCAGCTTTCGTGAATACTTCAGCGAGTACCGACTTGAGCTTCGACTTGGTCATAGCATCATTCTTGAAGCTGAGGCCTTCTGGAAGGATTTCGTTGAAAAGCAGACGACCAGCGCTTGTCTCGATCAACTGACCATCCATCTTCACCCTAATCGTGGCACGCAAGTGAATTGCGTCTTCTTGGTGGGCCATGATCGCTTCATCTGCATCGGCAAAAGCTTTCCCTTCGCCCTTAAGGCCATCTTTGAGGCTAGTCATGTAGAAGCAGCCCAATACAATTTCGTGCGATGGGTTGATGATTGGCTCACCGCTAGCTGGCTTCAGAAGGTTGTTTGACGAGAGCATAATCTCGCGTGCTTCTTTCTGTGCGGCATCAGACAATGGGACGTGTACCGCCATCTGGTCACCGTCGAAGTCAGCGTTGAAAGCCGAACATACGAGAGGGTGCAGCTGGATCGCCTTACCTTCGATCAATACTGGCTTGAAAGCCTGGATCGACAAACGGTGCAAGGTAGGAGCACGGTTTAGGAGCACGTACTTACCGGTAATGACTTCTTCGAGTGTATCCCACACTTCAGTGCGAGCGCGTTCGATCATGCGAGCAGCACTCTTCACATTGTGCGCGTATTCTTTTGCGATGAGTTGCGAGATAACGAATGGCTTGAAGAGTTCGAGCGCCATCATCTTTGGGATACCACATTCATCAAGCTTCAAGTGTGGACCAACGACGATTACCGATCGTCCCGAGTAGTCAACGCGCTTACCAAGCAGGTTCTGACGGAAGCGACCCTGCTTACCCTTGAGGAGATCTGTGAGGCTCTTGAGCTTCTTACGTGATCCACCGACCGCAGTGACTGCACGTTCGCGGCGTGAGTTGTTGTCCATTAGAGCGTCAACAGCTTCTTGGAGCATGCGCTTTTCGTTACGACAGATAACTTCTGGGGCATCGAGATCGAAAAGTTTCTTCAAACGGTTGTTGCGGTTAATGACTCGGCGGTAGAGATCGTTGAGGTCAGATGCGGCGAAGCGACCACCGTCAAGCTGCACCATCGGGCGAAGATCTGGTGGGATAACTGGTAGTTCCGAGATAACCATCCACTCTGGCTTGAGACCAGCCTGGAGCATGCCTTCGACAGTCTTCAGACGCTTGAGGGCCTTGCGCTTACGCTGTCCAGTAGTGGTTGCGCCTTCTTCGGTCAGATCCTTAGCGAGCTGTTCGAGGTCAATCTCTGAGAGCAGCTCACGAATAGCTTCTGCGCCGATACCGGCCTTAAAGACGTGTCCAAACTTAATGTTCAAATCACGATAGGTGCCTTCTGGAAGGAGTTGGTACTTCGAGAGGCCTTCGAGCTCGTTCTTAGCTTGGATGTAGTTCATCTCGAGATCAGACAACTCCTTCTGAGCCTCTTCAGTCAGGGTACTATCATCCTTTGCTTCGTGCTTTGCGAGGAGCTCTTTGCAGCGACCCTGATAATCACTCGAAAGATCTTCAAGTGCATTCTTGCGCGCATCTGCGTCGACATTCATGACGATGAAGTTTGCGAAGTACGTTACGCGCTCGAGGTCACGCACGCCCATATTCAAGAGTGTACCAATTGAGCTTGGCGTGCCGCGCAAGTACCAGATGTGAGTTACGGGTACGGCAAGATGGATGTGTCCCATGCGCTCACGACGAACGATTGAGCGCGTAACCAAAACGCCACACTTATCACAAACGATACCTTTATAGCGAATGCCCTTATATTTACCACAGTAACACTGCCAGTCCTTGGTGGGCCCAAAGATCTTCTCACAGAAGAGGCCGTCTTTTTCTGGCTTCTGCGTACGATAGTTGATTGTTTCTGGCTTGGTGACTTCACCGTGACTCCAGTCAAGTATTTGCTCTGGGCTAGCGACAGTCAATCGAATAGCCGAGAAGTCAATCACGTTTTGCGATATATCTTGCTGTTGCATGATTTAGACCTCCTCTTCCTTTCCATCAATTGGTTTAGACTCTGCCAATACCTCAAAGTCGTCAATCGCACCGCTAGATTCGAGATCTACGATCCCTTCAGAATCAACGCCGGTAATCAGTTCTTCGTTTCCGAGATCATTTGACTCCTGAACGGTTGCCTTATCGAGCGCGTCGTCAGCGTCGAGAATCGTATGGTCACGTTCGAGCTCAACACCCATACCGAGTGCCTGAAGCTCCTTGACGAGCACATTGAAGCTCTCTGGAACACGTGGCCCCTTAATCTCTTCTGACTTAATGATTGACTCATAGGCCTTCGAGCGACCGATGACGTCGTCTGACTTGATAGTGAGAATCTCTTGAAGGCTGTGCGATGCACCGTAGGCTTCAAGTGCCCACACTTCCATCTCACCAAAGCGCTGACCACCCATCATTGCCTTACCACCAAGCGGCTGCTGGGTGACCATGGCGTATGGACCGGTCGAGCGAGCGTGAATCTTGTCATCGACCATGTGATGCAGCTTCAGCATATATTTGTAGCCAATCGTAGTTTTCTGGTCGAATGGTTCACCAGTGAAACCGTGGTAGAGCTGAGCCTTACCGTCTTCAGGTAGACCGGCTTTCTTAAGCTCTTCCTTAATTTGATCGATAGTCACACCATCAAGTACTGGGCTAGCTACTTTATAGCCGAGCGCCTGAGCAGCCCAACCGAGATGGGTCTCGAGGAGCTGACCGACATTCATACGAGCACCGATACCGAGAGGGTTCAAGACGATGTCAACTGGTGTACCGTCTTCGAGATACGGCATATCTTCGACGGGCATAATCTTAGAGATCACACCCTTGTTTCCGTGTCGTCCGGCCATCTTGTCACCGACCTGAATCTTACGAAGCTGCGCAACAGCGACATAGATCTGTTGCATGACGCCCGATGGAAGCTCGTCACCGTTTTCTGCCGAAAGAATCTTTACACCGACGACTTTACCGGAGCTACCGTTTGGCATACGCAAGCTGGTGTCTTTCACCTCGCGTGCCTTCTCACCAAAGATCGCACGTAAGAGGCGCTCTTCTGAGCTAAGCTCGGTCTCGCCCTTCGGACTAATCTTACCGACGAGGATATCTCCTGCCGTTACTTCCGCACCGATGCGAATGATACCACCTTCATCGAGATCCTTGAGCGCTTCATCGCCGACATTTGGGATGTCGCGCGTAACCACTTCTGGACCGAGCTTGGTGTCGCGTACATCCATCTGGTGGGTCTCAATGTGGATTGAGCTATAGCGATCGTCCTGTACGAGACGCTCTGAAAGAATAATCGCGTCTTCGAAGTTATTACCGTCAAAGGCCATGAAAGCCACTAGGACGTTTTGACCGAGAGCGAGCTCACCATCACGAGTCGACATACCATCAGCTAGTACATCGCCCTTCTTCACCTTATCGCCACCCTTCACGAGTGTGCGCTGTGTCATCGCTGCACCCTGGTTTGAGCGAATGAAGGTCTGCGGCTCGTAGGTCTTTTCGCCACCCTTCTTGTACTTCACTACGATTTCTTGAGCACTAGCACGCACCACTTCACCATCATCTTCTGCAAGAATGACCTGACCAGAGTCAGCCGCTACCTTCGCTTCTACACCAGTACCAACAACTGGGGCTTGTGGCTTCACGAGGGCTACAGCTTGCTTTTGCATGTTTGCACCCATCAGCGCGCGACGAGCATCGTCGTGTTCCATGAACGGAATGAGAGCTGCTGAGACACCGACAGTCTGGATCGAAGAAATATCCATGTACTGCACTTCATCAGCGTTGAGCTCTGCAGCTTCACCGCCAACACCTCGAGCCGACACGACAGCATCTACAAAGTAGCCCTTCTCGTCAATGCGGATATTGGCTGGAGCAATCACCGCTCGCTCTTCATCGAATGCATCAAGCAACACAACTTCTTTTGTGACACGAGCCTTCACCGGGACTTCTTCACCAAGCTTCGCAAGCGCCTTAGCTTGAGTGGCGGTAATGGTGTCACCAGCTTTTGCGATGACAGTGCCCTTAGCGTCCTTGATCTGACGGCGAGCGATTTCGCCAACAGCCCTGTCTGCAGAAATGCTATTCACGACCTTCAGGTATGGAGTTTCGATAAACCCGTAGTCGTTGACCTTGGCATAGCTTGCCATGGTTGAAACCAGACCGATATTCGGTCCTTCCGGAGTTTCGATCGGACAAATGCGACCGTAGTGAGTACGGTGCACGTCACGCACTTCAAAGCCGGCTCGCTCGCGGTTCAAACCGCCCGGACCCATCGCGTTGAGACGGCGCTTGTGAACGATTTCATCCAGTGGGTTGGTCTGCTGCAAGAACTGTGAGAGTTGGTGTGAAGCGAAGAATTCCTTTACGCTCGCAACGATTGGACGTACGTTTACGAGTAGGGCTGGGGTTACAGCCGTCGGATCTGCGACCGACATACGATCCTTGACGATGCGCTCCATGCGCGCGATACCAACGCGAAAACGCTGCTGAATCAGCTCGCCAACCATCTTGAGACGACGATTACCGAGGTGGTCGATATCTTCGCTCGGACGCTTTTCGTTCGTCATGGTGATAGCTTCTTTGACGATAGCTACGAAGTCTTCGACACGCAGCGTGCGGTTGGCGCGAGTATTCTTAATATTGAGACCGAGTCGCTTATTGAGCTTATAGCGACCAACTTTCGAGAGATCGTAACGCTTGAAGTCGAAGAACATTGAGTCGATCAGCGACTTAGAGTTTTCGACCGTAGCCAGATCACCAGGGCGAATACGCTTGTAGACTTCCATCAAAGCCTCAGCAGTGGAGCTTGAGGCATCCTTAGCAATGGTTTCTGAGATAAAACGAACTTCGCCAGTATCCACATCGGCGAAGAGTTCCAACAAATCGCTATCAGATGAATACCCGAAAGCGCGCAAGAGTGTGGTCACAGGCAATTTACGCTTGCGGTCAATCTTCACACTCATCACACCATTCGCAGCCGTCTCGATCTCGAGCCAAGCGCCGCGAGAAGGGATAATCTTGGCTCCAAAGTACCCGGTCGCCGAGTCGCTTGTGAAGAACACTCCCGCGCTACGCACCAGCTGAGATACTACCACACGCTCAACACCATTGATGATGTAGGTACCGCGCTTCGTCATCACTGGATAGTCGCCCAAGAATATCTCTTGGATTTTTACTTCGCCAGTTTCTTTAATTAATAGTTCGAGGTTAGCTCGCAAGCTAGCTTCGTAGGTCGCATTTTTCTCTTTTGCTTCTACTTCGGTGATTTTTGGCTCCTCGAAGTAATAGTCTTTGAATGAAAGGGCGTAGAGCTTGCCGGTAAAGTCCTCTATTGGACTAATTTCTTCGAATAATTCAGCGAGTCCTTCTCGCACAAACCAGTTGTAACTGGTGTGCTGAATCTCTACCAGATTCGGAATTGGCAGAAGATCCTGATGAGATGAAAGGTACACGCGTTGGCTTTTTTGAGGCATGACGTGGCTCCGTTAGATTTGGTGTGATATCTGACGGCCTGCTTCAATACTCCTGACTATACCGAGCGTGACGCCTACACTCTCTCGAAGAAAACGAGAGCGAAAAAAGTGTCTATATGTCGATTTAACTCATGAGTTAAGTAAAACAAGCTGTGAGATGAAATGGCGACCGAGGGGTATCTAAACGCAAAAATACGCGACCACGCGAAATAAAGCAGCTTTCGGGTTTAGCGTATAAGTTTAAGCATCCTCTTACCCCTTATTCTGAGGCAAAAACAGATACGTGTCAAGCATATTTTGGCGATATTTTACCGAATACTTTTAAGAAAATTAGGCCCATGAGGAATAACATTCCTCCGATCGCCCCCACCACGCTCAAAGGCGAGAAGAAGTCAGCCAATAACCCGGCGACGAATACTGGCAGAAGTGCGGCGATATTTATCATCATATTCAGTGTTCCGAAGATCTGTCCGCGCAAGCTATCGGTGGATGCTAGCTGAAGCAATGTCTGTGCTGCAACCAAAATCCCAGCGTTTAATAAGCCCATGCCAAAAGTAAGCACAGCAGTAACTGGCCCAACAGGCAATACTTCTGCCAACAATGGTAGGAGCACCATAGCGCCCAGCAGACCAGCAGCTAAGAACAGTGCAATAAATATGACTCGAACCTTACTTTGCGATTGAAGTAGCTTCCCCGCGATAACCGATCCGATAATCAAGCCAACTCCCGCCGGTAGAACCAGAAAATGACTTGTCTCAGCCAGGCCCTTATCAAAAAGCTGCTGCGACATTGCTGGCGCGAGCGCAGCAATGATACCCACTATCGTTTGAGCGATCGAGATCAATAATATTGGGAAAAGCAGGGTTTCTTCACGAATAATCTTCGTAAAATGTAGGCGCAGGTCTTTTATGATCGCTCGATAGGTGGCTACAAATTCAAACTTCACCATCTTTGGTGGTTTCATCTGTGGGAGCGTCATGGTAAGCAGTAAGGCAATTACAAAAGCAACCGTAACGCCCGCATAAACTGCATGAACTCCATATCGACTGATAATTGGGGCGGCCAGAGAGTAGCCGATGATAAAACTAGCGTTAAGCGTAAAGACAAAGAACGAGTTTGCGATCGGCAAGTGTTCTTCTTTGACAAGCCGCGGCAACGCGGCACCTTCAGCAGGCACGAAGAATTGAGAGAAGATAGAAACTACCAAAGCTAAGGCATAAACAGCCGCCAACTGGCCATCGAAGAGAATGAAAAAAGGTACCAACAGCGCACGTAATGCATTTGCCCAATTCAAGATACGCTTACGATCGCGGAGGTCGGCATACGCGCCAGCAGGGACAGCAAAAAGTACCGCTGGAATCCCGATCGCCACGATAAACAACGAAACCGAACTACTGGCAAAGCGGGTGCCTTTTGCAAGCTCATAAATATGGATGATCAATCCATAGTTGAGAAGTTGCGCAGCCACTTGGCTGGCGACTTGTGCGCCCCATAGCTTAAGAAAGTTTCGATTTTTTAAAACTTCACGATACATGTATTTGGTCACCCATTACGTTCTATTGTATCCGAAATACACGCACGCACGAAGGGCTATGAGCTCTTGTCAGGTTTTTTGGTAACCACTTTGTCGACCAGGCCATATTCAGCGGCCTCGTCAGCGCTCATCCAATAATCGCGATCAGAGTCTGTGGCTACTCGTTCAACCGACTGACCTGATCGGTCTGCAATCATTTGATTGAGCTTCTCGCGAGTCTTGAGAATCTCCTTGGCAGTAATCTCGATGTCGGCTGCAGTTCCTTCGAATCCACCGGAAGGCTGATGAATCATTACTCGGCTATTTGGTAGCGCAAAACGCTTGCCATTTTCACCCATAGCGAGAAGAAAAGCGCCCATCGACGCAGCTAGCCCGACACAAATTGTCGACACTGCTGGCTTTATGTGCTCCATCGTATCAAAAATTGCCAGGCCAGCCGTCACACTGCCACCCGGGGAGTTGATATACAGCGTGATATCGGCATTTTTATCCTCACTCTCGAGAAAGAGGAGTTGAGCGATAATGAGATTTGCGACCGTATCGTCGACGGCAGTACCGAGAAACACTATGCGCTCCTTGAGCAAACGCGAATAGATATCATAGGCTCGCTCGCCCATCGAAGTCTTCTCGATTACTGTCGGTACTAAGATTGAATTACGAATCGTAGAATCCATATGCCCTCCGGTTTAGTCAGCTTTAGTCTATTGTAACGCTATTTTTTGGCCTGTTCACACAACCAATCAACTGCTTTTTGGGTCAGCAGGCGATTGGCGACGTCATTCTTGAAGTGATCATGATCAAGATGCTCAAGTACCTCAGGGTCAGTGTACGTCATACGCATTTTCTCAATCTGATCTTGCACTTCATCAACCCGAATCTCAAACTTTTGCTTTTCGATCACATCACGGATGATAAGGCCCACACCAATACGGCGCTTAGCTTCGTCGTGGAGCTCTTGCTTGAAAACTTTCTCGTCCTTCTTCTGGATCTTCAGCCAATCATCAAGCTCCATACCTGAGCTTTTGACCTGCTCTTCAAGTTCGTGCTTGATTTCTTGATATTGCTCGTCTTCCAGCAGTTCACTAATCACGACCTTCGTCTGCTTGACTGCTTGGGCAAGTACGGCAGCTTCGTAGGCACGGCCAGCTTCATTATCCTTACCCTCTTGCAGATTCTTGCGAATATCTTCCTTGAGCTCATTGAGCTTCTTAAACCCACCAACTTTTTTCGCAAACTCATCGTCGAGCTTCAGAGTCTCGACTTCACGCACTTCATTCACGGTCACAGTAAAAGTAACTTTTTTGCCGGCGAGATCTGTGGCGTGGTAATCTATTGGAAAAGTAATATCAAAGCTTTTCTTGTCACCCTTCTTCATCCCAACTATCTCATCCTCAAAACCTGGGATAAATCGGCCACTCCCGAGCACAAGCATACTATTTTGACCGGCTGCACCCTCAACAGGAGTTCCTTCCCGCACGCCCTTGAAGTCCATACGCACTTCATCACCAAGCTTTGCGGCTCGCTTGACGCTCTTGCGGTCTGCAAACTGCTGCTGGAGGTTTTCGAGTGCTGTGTCGACTTCTTCTTCATCGAGCTTGACTTCGTCGTACTTCACTTTTAGTTTCGTATAGTCATAGGTAATTTCTGGAAGCACTGCTACTTTGGCCTCGTATTCAAGCTCATCCCACGGCACGAATTTTTTGACATCGACCTTTGGCTGCGCAAGAGTCTTCAGCCCATGCCCCTGGACGGCTTCGGTAAATGTCGCGGCGAGGACTTTTTCGACTACTTCGAGTTGGAGCTTGGCGGCGTCCATATTTCGCTCGGCAATTGCGTCTGGTGCCTGTCCTGGACGGAAGCCGGAGATCTTCATGTCTTTTTTAGCTTCTGCGAGCACAGCAGCCTTAGCATCTTGGAGTTCTTTGGCACTAACGACGATCTTGAGCTCGACGTCAGCAGCGCTTTGTTTTTCGATAGTAGCTTTAGTCATAGTAGAAATATTTTACCAAACTGTGGATAAAAAAACTAGCACTCGTGAGTACGGAGTGCTAGTGTTTAAGAAACTTTCGTGTGACAAGAAAAGTTATTAGGGCTGGCAAAAAGAATGCGATCAATATTCCTAAAGCAAAGATTAATCCCCAGCCAGTTTCCGGAGCGCCGTTTAAGGCGCCTATACTAATATCCGTCACGAGCTGAAAAACTATAAGAGCCGGTCAGGGCCATAGCCAGTAAAGTAGCATGATTTAGAAATGCTAGTAATATTTTTTCATTGAATGGAGTATAGGTCATTATTAGTGTCTATCTACAACGAAGTTAGAGCCTATTTCCAAGAAAATACCCGAACCACGCCGCCTAGCGAGCAAGCCTGCCCGCTGCGGCGGGGCTCAACTCGGAAATGGAGGTTTTATTTTTGACTTCTTATGCTAAAATCTTAGTTAGTAAGTTATATTATGGCTAATCAGCAAACGATCACATCTAAGCCTAATCATTTGAAAGACCTTTTGTTGCTGTTTGCGATTCCGATAGGAATAGCGGTTTTTGCAGCAACAGTCATATACTTACCAAGCCTTTTTGCCAATCCAAAAACTGATTTTATCTACTCTACCTGTGATGATTATCGCTGCAAAAACAGATACACCGTTGATTCATCGGGTTATGTATCACTAGACTACCCTAACTCCTCAAACTATGATTATTACGACCGCATCGCAAGCCTTCGCTATTACGATGCAAAAAATGATTCCACCAGAACCCTCACGTTAGAGGAAGCCAAGAAGTACCAGCTAAACACATCGTCAAAATCTCCTGACGGCTACAGCGTTACGAGAGAAAGCTCAGACAGTGGTTTCCTATTTTGGGGTGATTATGACGAGGGCTGGTATCTGAAAAACGGAGCAAAAAAGAAAAAAGTTGAACTATCAACCAATGATTCGTACTACTCAAGCGATATTAAGTTTCTAGGCTGGGTCAATAAATGAAAGACAAACAAGAATTACTTGCCGAAATACAACAAAGTTTGACTGCTGGCGTACTCACAGAGAACGATCTAAAGGCTTTTGTGCATACTCCAAGACCTACCCCGGCAATTGTGCAACCGCAGGAAGAACCAGCCGAAAAACCAGAAAAACTCTCCACCGTTGATGTAATGTTCTACATCGCAGGAGCTGTGCTTTTCTCGGCAATAATGTCTATCATCGTTCAATCGTGGAACGATGGTAATGCAATTGTTCATATCCTCTTAAGCGCAGGCATCGGCATAGGCCTATGGTCAATAGCTTACTATCTGATTCAAAGTGAAGTCCAAAGTGATGTCAGAAAAGGCTTAATTAACGCTCTGCTTTTGACAGGCTCACTCTGTATTGTTGTAGGTGGTTACATAGTTACCAATGAGCTTATTGGTGGTTTTGACGAAGTAAACTTTATACCAGGAGCAATTATGCTTGCTGTCGTCGGCGGAGTTCATCTTGGCTTTGATAGGCTTATCAAGCGTAATTTGACCCTTTTACTCGGCGTGTTACTCTGTGTAGCTTCTTTTCCAGCGTTACTATTCGGATTTCTCAAGGACGCAGAAGTGCCAATGGACGTATGGACAATAATACTCATAGTTTCAGCAGGATTACTTGCATATGCGACGAGAGTTGTCGCAAAAATGAATCCCGATAGAAAAAAGATACATAATGCGCTTGACTCGTTTGCTGCATTTCTGGCACTCGGCTCTATGTATGCTTCCAACTTTACGGACTACGGAGTTTTGTGGTCAGGAGTGCTTATAGCAAGCGTATTCGGTCTGTTCTATCTCAGTATCATCTTGCAAAACAAGCATTTGCTCGGCAACGCCTCGTTCTTTCTAGTGCTTACAGTGATAACAATATCGTTCAAGTATTTCTCCGGCTACGGAGTTACCACGAGTCTGATTTTGGCAACACTTGGGTTGCTTGGTTCTGCCGCAATTGCTTCAAGTATCAACAAAAAATATTTCAAAACACCAGTGAATAATTAGGTTGTTTGACCAAAAAACCGCTTTCCGAAAAGGCGCAGAAAGTGATTTTTGCCTGTGACAAGAATTAAAAAATACAAAAGAAAAAATCGCCCAAGAGAGCGACATTTCTAGAAAAATCCCGTTGTTGGTGGATTTTTACAACGAAGCTCGAACCTATTTTGAGGAAAAATGTTAAACAAGGCAAGCCCCGCCGTTTGCCAGCCAAAGGCTGACCCGCCCCGCTAGCCCTGGATTTTGATTGTTTTTTGGATTTCCCCACCGAATTTCTTTTTTTTCAACTGAGAAAATCCAGGTCTGTCGGGTCGGCTACCCAAAAGGGTAGAAACGGCTTGGTTTCCGCTAGTTTGATAAGCTGACTAACAATAAAGCAGCTGCTATATACCAGATAAACTGTAATATGATAACAGTAACGGCTGCTTTCCATTTATATCTAGTGCCTACAGAAATAGCCGGTCCGATAACTGCGAACAGATACACAATTATAGCTATCAAAACAGTAAATACCTCAACGATTGGTGAAGCGTTGTCGAGGAAGTCAAGGGCATTATTCTTATCAAGTGCGGTTATAGCCAAGGTGAGTCCGCCGACCAAAAGTGCAGAGACAAAACTTGCAATCCAGTACAATGGAACTAGTAGTGTAAATCTATTTTGAACTGACTGGCTATTAACCGTACTAGTTTGGGTTGTTTGGCGTATGCGCCCACCGTATTTCTTTGAGAGAAAAATAAGCAACGCGAAGAAACCGCCAAGACCGAGAATGGTCATCAACACCTCAAACAGGTATAACTTAAACCAACTGTTGGCAAACATACCTTTAACACTAACTGTTTCGTTTGGCGTTATGCTGTTAAAAGTCTTATTTAACTGCCCTCGTCCGCCAATACTATATACTAACTTGTCAATATCTGGGTTGGTAAAAGACGTCTGGGCACTATTCGCTGACAAGTTCGCCCCACTTTCAAGACCACCGTAGTATGGGTAGTCGTATGACTTATCGGGATTTTTTAACTGGAAGTCAGTTTCTGCTGTTACTGCAACATTTGCTTCAGTAATTCGTTGCTCAACTGCCAACGTTTCAAAATTAAATGTATAACGACCAAAAGAATTACTTATATAGTCTTTGGTCGCGTATATCACGATTATGGCTGTTGACTTATGGGGTTCAACGGTCTTTGGCAAATCAAAACTATATTTGCCACCAGACTCCTGGTAAGTGACTTTGTGATACTCTATGTTCTTTGTATCGCCATGGCCGCTGCCATAATAGCTATAATCTTGGGTATAACTTGGTTCTTTGTAGCGAACGCACTTATTACTACCTGACCTGTAGTCATACTGAGCACAATCTTGAGGCAGGACAACTTGGTAAACGGACATCTCAGAGGCTTTTGCATTTGATAACGTAAACGAACTTTTTGTAAGTGGCGACTCGTCGGGATTGGTCAACGCAAGTCTTGCAAATACAAAAGCCTCTTTATTGCTTTTCACAAAAACAGAGTACGCATGTTTTTGTCCAAATATTAGGCTTTCCTGCGCCTTAGCTGTTGCAAAAGGTATGAATGATACTGCTAACGCAAATATTGAAACCAGTGTGAACTTTATTTTTGTAATCATAAGGTAAGCATAGCACAAACCAACCTATCAAACTAGCGGAAACCAAGCCGTTTCTACCCTTTTGGGTAGCCGACCCGACAGACCTGGATTTTCTCAGTTGAAAAAAAAGAAATTCGGCGGGGAAATCCAAAAAACAATCAAAATCCAGGGCTAGCGGGGCGGGTCAGCCTTTGGCTGGCAAACGGCGGGGCTTGCCTTGTTTAACATTTTTCCTCAAAATAGGTTCTAGCGGAGTTGTAAAATTCCACCAAATTGCAACTTTTTGCGGAATTGTCGCCCAAATGGGCGGCTTTTTCTTTGGTTTTGCTCCGCAAAACCAAAGAAAAAAGAGCGCAAATGCGCTCAAATTTCCCGAAAAGTTCGTTCATGGTGCGGATGAAAGGACTCGAACCTTCACGCCTTGCGGCACCAGCTCCTAAGGCTGGCGTGTCTACCAATTCCACCACATCCGCGTGCTTTACTTGACTATCAAGCTACTTCTTATAATACGCGATTTGGGTCGCTCCATACACCCGCGACTTGACCATGCTAGCAGCCCCTAGCTGCTCTGGCAACTTCTGTCGACTTGAGCACGACAAGACGAGCACCCCTGTATCGGACAGCTTCTCGATAGCTCGGGCAGCAATCGTCAGATCACACGCGTCGTACGGCGGGTCAAAGAAGATGATATCTTGTTGCTCAAGACGATCGAGCTCGGTCTCAACCGGGCGATGCGCGACATGTACTTGCGCATCAACCCCAAGTTCATGTGCCGACTGCTCAAGTAAACGGACTGCCTGAGCACTACGCTCAACAAACGTGACTCGTTCGGCACCCAAGCTCAATGCCTCAAATCCCAGCGCTCCACTTCCAGCATAGAGATCTGCGGCTCGCAAACCAGAAAGATCATGCCCCAGGGTGTCAAAGATTGCTTGCCGAATCTTTTGTGCTACCGGTCGCGTCCCCTCGCCCGGCTGCTTAATCGTGCGAAACTTCAAGGTCCCACCCAGTATGCGTGTGGTGTGTTGCTTGCTCGTCATGAAGGACTACGCTTTCGCGGGCTTGGGCCTGGTTGTCGCCAATTTCTTCGCCGGCTCTTTGCACCAGGCTTCTTGATAAGCCGCTAGCCAGGCAGCAGCGATCATCTGCGGAATACGCGGCACAACGGTCGCTCGCACGGCCTTGGCAAGCTTCGTGGTCCAGCCATGCGCAATAAATTCTTCGTACAAACCAAGCTTAGCGATTTTATGAGACTCTTCTTTAATTACCTGCTCGATACCATGTGCTCGTACTCGCTCGACTAACTCAAGATCCAGCTTCACACGCAGAGGCGAGAATAGGGTCGCAGTAGAGATACCTGATTCAAAAGCGATGTGAGAGCTCTTCCAGCCCTTGCTCCCCCAGGTCTTCCAGCGACGCGTAAACTTGGAGGCTTCTGCGTATTCTTCAGCGATGAGCTTATAGCTCAAGTGGTGCGCAGGTGTCAGTGAGTCGGTGATATAGTGCGCAACAAAGCCAGCATGAAAGGCTGCCTCGACATAATCTTCTTGCTTGAGACTGGCGACTAAGTTCTTGTAATGCGATGAGATCCAGCTCGGCAAGAACCCTATTTCGTTGACCGGATCCCAGAGATGATCAGTATTGTAGCTCCCTTTTACCTTGAGTCCATCCGGGCCGCCATAACCCTCAAACTTTAAGATAGCGGTACGGCGCGGAAAATGCGCACGATTAATCATCGGGGCAATTATGCGAAAGGCTTCCCGATCAAGTTTCTGGTGCGTGCCGGCGTATGAGATGCGACCACGAGTCGCGAATGAGGCAAATCCTGAGTTCATATTTTGATTACTAATCCAGCGAAGTTACTGTCTTCAGTCGATCTATCTGCCGGAACGTATATGGATATTTTACGATATTTTCTTGATTTAGAAAAGCCTGAGCTGCTTCACGCGCTTCGGCTATAAGTGGCGCGTCATCGAGACGAGCGAACTGTAACTCGACTCGACCAGACTGCCTCGTACCGGTGCGCTGACCAGGACCTCTCGTCTCCAGATCGATTTGTGCCAATCGAAATCCATCGATTGTCCGTTCAATCGCCCGCACTCGAGCTAACGTGATGTCGTCTTTGCGATTCGTAAATAAGTAGCAATACGCTTGCTCACCACTGCGCCCGACGCGGCCCCGCAGCTGATGCAGTGTCGCCAAACCAAAGCGCTCGGCCTGCTCGACCAGCATGACATTTGCCCGATCGACATGTACACCAACCTCTATGACCGTCGTGGCTACCAATATATCTAGCCCCCCCGCCACGAATTGCTCCATAACGGCAGCCTTTTCGTCGGCTTTAAGTTTACCGTGCACCAACCCGATTCGGCGATGCGCAAATACCGAGTGTTCCAAGCGCTTATATTCCTCGCTCGCCGCCTTCATGCCGCCGGTATCAGATTCATCAATCGCAGGACAGACAATATATACCTGCTGCCCCGCACTGATCAGGTCATCGACCTGGCGGTACACAGCTCCACGATCATCTTCGAATACCACCTTGGTCTTGACAGGTTTGCGCCCAGGTGGCAACTCAGTAATTCGCGATATATCAAGATCACCATAGACCACGAGCGCCAGACTGCGCGGGATCGGTGTAGCGGTCATAGTGAGTACGTGCGGCAATCGGCCCGCCTTGTCTTTAAGCGTGAGACGTTGATTGACACCAAAGCGATGCTGTTCGTCTACGATCACCAAGCCCAACCCCGCGAACACTGTGTCCTTAGTAAGCAAAGCCTGCGTTCCAATAATAAGATGCACCTCCCCACTTGCCAATCGCGCCCGCACATCTTGTTTTCGCGTAGAGGGCAACTTACTCGTTAGTAGCTCTGACCGTACCGCCCACGGCTTCAATAATTTCCGAAAAGACTCGATATGTTGGCGCGCTAATATATCGGTCGGCACCATAATCGCCACCTGGTAGCCAGCCCGGATCACCATCAACGCGGCCATAGCTGCTACGACAGTCTTACCCGAGCCTACATCGCCTTCCAGTAGGCGATTCATCGGATGTAGTCGCTCAAGATCATGAAAGATCTGCCAAGCTACTTTACGCTGGTCATCGGTAAGAGAAAAATCGAGTTGTCCGACAAAGTCTCTGGCCAATCCTTCGTGAAACGGGGTCGCGAATGATTGCTCAGTAGCAACCTGATGTTTGATCGCCAAACTGGCAGCGATATGTAAAAAAAGCTCTGCAAAAGCCATGCGATGCTTAGCTTGTCCCAGTGCAACTGTTGATTTCGGCAGATGTAACTCTCTAACCGTTTCCGCGAGAGAATTCAGACCATACTGCTCACGCACTTTATCGGGTAATGGGTCTTCGAGCAAATCGGCAGAATCTATAACCTGTGCAACCAAATCCCGAAGCAAACGACTATTCAGGTCCTGTGTCTCTGGATATACGGCCACGATCGTGCCGGCAAGCTTACTTGTCGAAGTTGACTCAAAAGTAGGCTGAGTAATACCAAACGTACCTCCGGCAAACTTCAGCTCACCGAGAAAGAAATATTCATCACCTTCATGTAACTGATTAACCACCCAGGGGCTATTAAACCAGGTCAGCTTCAATGTGCCAGTGCCATCACTCACAATCACTTCGGTCAGACTCATGCGACTGCGTTTGAAACTCTTACGTGTGCGTACAAGATCTACACGAGCACGTACGCTGACGAGCCCTGGCTTAAGCTGGTCAATCGGACGAAGGGCAGTGTAATCATCATACCGTCGAGGATAGTATTGCAGGAGATCGCCAACGGTACTAAGCCCAACTGAACGCAAGTGGCGATCAATCACCTCGCCGACACCTGCAAGTTGTGTTAGTCGAGTGTCAAGCGGATAGCTCATACTTGAATTTTTTTGAAGCGCCGCTTGCCAAGCTGAGCAATTGTCCCCGACTTGATGGTTAGATCACTCATTCCTGAGATCACGTCGCCATCAATCTTCACGCCACCTTGATCAAGCAAACGACGAACTTCCGACTTCGTAACACCGAAGGCATTCGCAAGCAAGCCAATCCCATCTGCCAACTCTTTATCGTCTGCTCGATAAACATCAATTTCGTCGGGCATATCACCTTTTCTAAACTGCTTCTCCCAAGCATTTTCAGCATCAATTGCCGCACCATCTCCATGGTAGCGCGCAACAATCTCACGCGCCAACGCAGCCTTAGTGTCTCGAGGATTATCGCCCTGAGATAAGTTCTGCTCTATCTGCGCAATCACATCCAGACGTACAGTCGTAGCTAGCTTAAAGTAATGTGGGATCAACTCATCATTGAGTGCCATGACCTTACCGTACATATCAAGCGGTGTATCGGTGACAAAGATGCAGTTCGGCTGTGATTTGCTCATCTTTTTCCCATCGGTACCAATCAGTAACTCCATCACCATAACTGCCTGAGGCTCTTGGCCTGCACGCTTCTGTAAGGTGCGACCCGCCAATACATTAAAGAGCTGATCATTACCACCGAGCTCCAAGTCAGCATGCAAAGCCACAGAATCATAGCCCTGCATCACTGGGTACAAAAACTCCTGCAGACCAATTGGCTTACCTGCCTCATAGCGCTCCCTAAAGTTGTCGCGTTCAAGCATTTGAGCAACCTTGAATTCGCTTGCAAGCTCCAATACGTCGAGAAAACTCAGCTTCTTGAGCCACTCTGAATTGTAGCGTACCTCTGCCCGCTCTAGATCCACAATCAGACCAATCTGCTTGAGATACGTGCGCATATTCTGTTTCACTTGCTCAGTGGTCTGCATCTGACGTTCAGCATCTTTATCGCTACTATCGCCAACTACAGCCGTATAGTCGCCGATAAGGATAATCACTTGATGACCAAGCTCCTGTAGTTCGCGCAGCTTCCAGTACATAATGGCATGCCCAATATGAATTCGATCCCCGGTTGGATCTATGCCGATCTTGATCCGCAGTGGTTTACGACCAAGCAGTTTGCGCTCGAGATCCTCGCGTACGATTACCTGCTCGACGCCACGGTCCAAGATTTGCTGGATCTTTTCGCTTTTAGAAAGTTTTGTCATAACTGTATGATATCAGATTTTTTCAGATTATGCCCCTACAAAAATATCGTCAAAAAGAAGGCCGATCTCCTGCAAAAATGATATAATACGGTCACTATATGGTACGCAAAATTCGCAGACAGCGTCCAAGGCGCGTAACCCACTCTACGCCCTCTCGCCACCCAGAGGCGGCGAAGCTTCAGAGTAATACCCCTCATGGCCGAAAAAAGAAACATGGTAGGTTTTCGCCCCAAGCAATATGGGCGGCGATTATGTCGCCAACCGGTAAAAAAGTCATTGGCTTTAGTTTGGCCGGCTTGGTTCTCTCTGTGTTGCTACTCTTCCTCTGGGTTGCAAAAGATCTTCCAAGCCCAAACAAGATCAACTCTCAGATTTCAGCTCAAACCACCAAGCTCTATGACCGCACTGGGCAGACTACTCTCATAGAAATCTATGGCGACAAGAATCGTTCAGTCGTGCCACTCACGCAAATTCCGCAGAATTGCCGTAACGCCACGGTTGCAATTGAAGATAAGAACTTCTACAAACAAGGTGCATTTTCAATCACCGGCATTGGGCGTGCATTTACTGGGGTGCTTTTCCGCGACCCAAGTAGAGGTGGTGGCTCAACCATTACCCAACAGTATGTAAAAAATGCCTTCCTGACCGGCGAGCGCACCTATACTCGCAAGATCAAGGAGCTCATTTTGGCGATGCAAATCGAACTTCTCTATAAGAAGGATGATATCTTACAGCTTTATCTTAATGAAATCCCCTATGGCTCTACGGCTTACGGCATACAAGCTGGCGCTAAGACATATTTTGATAAGAACGTGCAAGATCTCAGCTTGGCAGAATGTGCCACACTAGCATCACTCCCACAAGCACCTAGTTACTACAATCTAAAACGTGATGCCCTCACTGCCCGACAATCAACCGTCCTCGATCAGATGGTAGAGCAGGGCTATATCAACAAAGAGCAAGCGGAGTCTGCGAAAAAAGAAAACGTTATCGCGACTATGAAAGTACGAAACTACGCCGCAAATGTGATTGCACCTCACTTCGTGCAATATGTACGTGACCAACTCGAAGAAAAGTATGGCGTCAAGACAGTCAACGAAGGTGGTCTCAAGGTCATTACCTCGCTAGACCTAGACAAGCAACGCATCGCTGAAGATGCTGTGAAGAAGAATATCGACAATGTGCGAAGATTCGGCGGATCGAATGCAGCACTTGTATCCGAAGATGTCGCGACAGGCGAGATGCTTGCCATGGTCGGAAGTTATGATTACGGAGATCCTGATGTCGGCAACTTTAATGTAGCAGCAGCCGAGCGTCAACCAGGCTCGAGCTTCAAGCCGATCGTGTACGCCTCACTCTTCAAGAAAGATACTTGGGGTGCTGGTTCAGTCATGTACGACGTTC
Source organism: bacterium (assembly GCA_020854115.1). NCBI lineage: Bacteria > bacterium. Next base: position 21,122 of record JADZGC010000005.1, read on the forward strand.
AGACCGATTTCGGTGGTGGCTACAGGCCTAAGAACTATACTGGGCGCTTCTACGGGATTCAGCCAGTGCGATACGCTCTCGCGAGCTCATTAAATATCCCGGCGGTCAAAGCGCTCTATCTTGCAGGCATCACCAACACGATTCAGACGGCTAATGACCTGGGTATAACAACAATCCAGAAGTCTGACGCAGATCGGCTCGGCCTTGCAATGGCACTAGGTGCGGGCGAAGTAAAGCTCACTGAGATGGTTAATGCTTTTTCTGCCTTCCCGTCTGGAGGCCAGATCCGAGATCAAGTAACAGTCCTGTCCGTAACCGATCCCAGTGGTAAGACGCTTGAAAAGAATACGGCCGATACAAATAAGGCTAAACAAGCGCTTGATCCGCAGATTGCCTACGAAATTAATTCGATTATGTCTGACAATGGCGCGCGCTGTGCTCTCGGGGTATTCACCTGCAATAATCCCCTTACCCTTCGAGGTAAGACCGTTGCTGCCAAGACCGGTACTACCGAGGACTATAAAGATGCCTGGACGATGGGCTATACCCCCAAGATTGTAACTGGGGTATGGGCCGGAAATAACGACAACCGCCCCATGACGCAAGCTGCTTCAATCGTATCTGCCCCGATTTGGCAAACCTATATGGCTGCCGCAACTGCCAGCGATCCTGATATCCCTTTCACGCGCCCTGCTGGAATCAAAGATGTTGAGCTCGATGCCGAGACCGGCAAATTGCCAAACAGTGCCACCCGCAAAAAACGAACTGACATATTCGCTGCTTGGTATAAGCCAGCCCAAGCGCCAAGCGCCAATAGCGGGAAGGTAAATAAGCTCGACAGCAAACAGGCTACTGAATGTACGCCACCTGACGCCCTACAAGACTCCGCCGTAATTGCAATTCAAGCCGAAATACCACCTACCGACATTAGCTACGCTCGTTGGCAACCCCCTGTAGCAGCACTAGCTCAGTCGCTGGGTTTAGCGGCTGGGGCGGGGGCATCCAGCGACAAATCAACGATGCACAACTGCAGCGATGCGAAACCAACCGTATCGATAACCGTAAGCCCAACAAGTGGCTCAAAATTCAACGTAACCGCTAGTGTCACAAAGGGCACCCATACACCCAACAAGCTCGTATATCTCATAAACGATCAGGAGCTTACCACTCAGCAGATTTCAGGTGTCGGCATCTACCCACTACAAATCACCCCGGGCATACAAGGGCCAATAAAGATCCAGGTCAAGGTACTCGATGATTATCTCTATGCTGGGCTCTCTAATGCCGTAAATGTTACCGGTACCGACAATGACCTTTCACTAGATTGCAGCGGGAATACATGCACCGTGTCTGGCACCGGCATTGCAAGCATATCGTCATTCAAGATCAATGGAGTAAATAAGCCCGCCTGTACTTCAGCAGTATGCACCCACACAAGCACCGCTACAAGTGCGAGCGTGACTGTTTTTCGCTCGGCCGGGGGGTCCGTAGCCCTCACCTGGCCCTAGCAACCCAGCACAGAAGCAATAACTCTACTTCTTAGCTCGTGACACAACTGGCTTACGAGCGGTTTTCGTTCGTGTCGCCGTCTGCGCAGTTGGCTTTGTAAAGATCATTTTGCCAGCAACGGTTTGGAAGATACGAGTTACTTCAGTATTCACTTCTTGGCCAATCAGCTTATCACCCCCCTCTACAACAATCATCGTGCCATCCTCAAGATAGCCTACTCCCTGATTCTTCTCTTTGCCAGCCTGCACAACGCGTACCACCATCTGCTCACCTGGCAGCACCACAGCACGTAAAGCTTGACTTAATTCATTTACATTCAGAACCTTCACGGATTGAATCGTAGCCACGCGGTTGAGATTATAGTCTGTTGTCAAAATATCAGTCTTATGCTTACGTGCAAGGTACACTAGCTTCGCATCAACTTCTTTGATTTTCTCAGGATTATCCTCGACGATATCTATCTTGACCCGATCATTTTCACGCAGCCGATTCAACATCTCGAGCCCACGACGTCCCTTACTGCGACGCAGTGCGTCTTCGCTATCAGCAATATTCTGTAGCTCCGCCAAAACAAACCGCGGAACTAAGAGTTTGCCAGGGATAAAACCGGTCGATGCAATATCTGCAATACGCCCATCAATAATCGCCGAGGTATCAGCCAAAATCTGGGCTTGATTTTTCGTAGTCTTGGTTTTTACTTTATCAGATGCAGATCTTGAAAAATCGAGTCGAGGGAACAGTCGCACGAGATTGTCGTACTGCCGATAAAATACTTCCGCTAGTGCGATAGCACTCATCAGTGTCACCGTAATCGGTAGAATATCACTATACGGCGATGGTAGCCGACCCAGAGGGATTGAGATCAAGAGCCCTGCGCCTGCACCACACAAAAATCCAAGCGTAAGCAAGATAAGGCGCTGGAGATCGAGCTTCATGAGCTTAAGCGCGATATAGCACACTATCAGAATCGCAATAAGGACGACCGGAATCGCGATGTACATATTAAAAAATCCAACCTTTCGGTAAACTATTGTTTCTTCGGACTCGACTGCTTCAGTCGTGCCAATGCCGCGGAGATATCATTGATACCGATCACTCCCTGAGTCTTGAGGGACGCCGGTGCAAGTACATGCTTAAAGCCAAGCTTGTGAGCCTCACGGGCACGTGCATCCATCAATTGCACTGACCGGATCTCTCCAGCCAATCCAACTTCCCCAAAACTAACTAGTGACCGTGGAATCACGGTACCATAATATGCGCTGGCAATAGCCAGAATAAGTGCGAGGTCGACTGCGGGCTCAGTGATCTTGAGCCCACCTATTATACTAACATAGACATCCTGATCTGATAATGGCAGCCCAGCGCGTTTCGTCAAAACAGCCGTCAACAGCGCCAATCGGCTTTGATCGAGCCCGACTGCAGCGCGTTTCGGATAACTCAAGATTGACGGCGAGACGAGGGCTTGCACTTCTACCATCAAGGGTCGCGTTCCTTCAAGAGCCGCGAAGACCGCACTACCAGGTAAATCGCGTCTTTCGGCCAGCAGTATCTCGCTTGGGTTATCGACCTGTACAAAGCCATACTCCCCCATCTCGAGAAGCGCAACATCACTGGTAGCTCCGAAGCGATTTTTACTCGCCTTCAGCACCCGTAAAGCACCATACTGATCCCCCTCCATCGATAGTACGACGTCGACGAGATGCTCCAATAGCTTTGGCCCAGCCAAGCTACCTTCCTTCGTCACGTGACCAATCATGATACAGGCAGTGTGTGTCGTCTTGACGGTTTGCATCACCTGGCTTGCCACGGTTGTGATTTGACTCGGGCTTCCAGGATTTGCCGTCAGCGCAGAGCTTCCGAGTGTCTGGATCGAATCGATAATCACCAGTTTGTACTGACTAGTAGCTATGGCGGCAATCGCGTCATCAGCTTGCGTAGTCGCCAAGAGATCAAGCTGCACAGAACCCACACCCAGTCGATCGGCACGTAGCTTGACCTGCCGATCACTCTCTTCGCCGGTGACATACAGCACCGGATCTCCAGCCGCGACAGCTGCAGCTATTTGTAAAACAAGCGTTGATTTACCAACCCCCGGATCTCCCGACAAGAGATTGAACGAACCTGGAACCACCCCGCCGCCTAAGACCAAATCAACTTCTTTGAGGCTAGTCGTGAAGCGCCGTACAGCGATCTGTTCTACTTCGGATAGTCGAGTTGGTTTTGCAGCTGTACCAGAACCAACGGACTTCCCGGTGGTTGTGACCGGCTTCGTTTCGACAAGACTATCCCAACTATTACACTGGAGGCAACGCCCTGCCCACTTAGAATATTGAGCCCCGCAGACTTCGCACACAAACTGAGTCGCCGCCTTAGCCATATACATATATTGTACCTGACTTAAAGTAAAAATTGTACGGTATTTGTATGGTTATTCGCTTGCTTTATGTGTAAAATGATGGTAATTTATGTCTACTTATCCGCACCTTCCATAAGGAGACGTATGTCATACAAATGCGCTTTTCGCCTGAGCATTCGCTGGGGGATTCTCGCCGTCATCGTCGGCTACGCAATCATAGGTGTCGGCACGCAGGTGGTCGGCCGACCGATTCACTATGATCGACTCATGATCAATCTGGGAGACAGGGAGATACCCTATACTTCACTCCCCTCGGTCTCGGGCTGGCTCGCGCCGCTCGGGCTATTCATCCCTGTCAGTATCTTCACGTTTGTGCATTTCGTGACGGATCAGCTCCAGGCGAGACGTGACAGCCGTGGTCGAGACAGTTGGGAAATTGAAACCCAGACCTTACTGGGGTTTGTTTTCGGCATCTTCGGTACGCTCGTCGTCGGAGGAGCGGGCATTGCTCCTGCACTCATCCTTTCTGCGATATGCATGACCATCATCGTGTGTATCGCACTCGTGATGTACAACCAAGACGGATGGGATCGCCTTGCCGATCTTTCGCAGGTCATGATGGTTCCCATCACCACGTCGCTGGTTATGCTTGTCGGGCTCACCCTGCTGGTCGGACCGATAGCGAGTCTCATCCTGGCAAGCATCACTCTGGCGACGGCATATGCGACCTTCGCAGTGTTCGTACTTCCGTTGCTGGTAAACAAGATCACTAAGCGTCAACAGCGAACCCTATCCGAGGTATTTCGACGCACGATGCTCGAATGCGATCCTGCAAAGCCAGAGAAGCGCTAAGCCCTCCCTCCCCACGGTACTCCCGTGGGTTTTTTTATTTGACTACTAAATCCCTGAATGGTATCTTGTTCACATTCATTCGCACCTACACGAAGGATGCCATCGTGATCCGCATCACGATCACCACAAAACCAGAATAGGCACCAGTAGCATATGGCTCAACACGCGGCGACCCGAGCCACCCAATGCGTTTGCAAAATGCATGGGTCATGACAGAACTCGCTGACTCACTACAACTCCTCATGCACGAGAATAGGCGTAATCTAGATATTCCACAGAAGCTTCCACGAGAACTCATCCAAGTTAGGCATCTTCAAGCATCACCTTCCGATCTGCATATACCAGACATCGAGATCACTGTGGACACTCGAAAGCCGCTACGCGATGAAGCAACTCGTCACTACAGCGGCTTCGTACTTCGACTTCTCGACCGCCTGCTAGACACATAAGCCCGCCCGCGATTCTCATGTGATCCTCAGCGTTGACTCTGTAGCCTCTTTTGGTACTGAGCGGCTTAGCAATGATCGCAAAAGGAGCTGGTCGCAAGGCGCTTACGACCCTCTTCCCCAAGCCCAATAGCCTGGGTTTTATTCTACGGGAGTTTTCGCCACATTTACGTTGTTTGTGACTTCGAGTACTACTTCACCCTTTTGTGCCTTAATCTGCACAGTATCACCCTCGTTGATCGCCCCCTCGATCATCGCTTCTGCAAGCCTGTCCTCGACGAGAGCCTGAATAGCACGACGCATCGGGCGCGCGCCATTATTTACATCGTAGCCTTTCTCAATTAACAGTTGCTTCACGCTTGGCGCAAACTTCAACATGATGTCTTTCTGGTAGAGCCGCCTTGCAAGATCCTTAAGCTGCAAATCTACAATTACACGCACGTCAAGCTTCGAGAGAGCCTTAAAGATTACGGTATGATCGACGCGATTGAGAAACTCTGGGCGGAAGGTGCGCTTGAGTTCCTGCTGAATCGCCCCCTTCATTTGCTCATGCAGACGATCGAGTTCTTTTTGTTCGTCTGGCGTATCAGTCGCAAATCCAATCTTTGCTTCTTGATACAATGCCTTGGCACCTACGTTGCTGGTCATGATGATAATCGTATTGCGAAAGTCCACTGCCCGACCCTTGGCATCACTTAGCTGCCCATCTTCGAGGATTTGGAGAAGCATATTAAAGACATCCGGGTGCGCCTTCTCGATTTCGTCAAACAACACGATCGAATAAGGCTTACGGCGTACCTGCTCGGTCAGTTGCCCTGCATCTTCATAGCCTACGTAACCAGCAGGGGCGCCTACCAGTCGAGAGACATTATGGCGTTCCATAAACTCCGACATGTCGACCTTGATGAGCGCATCCTTGTCATGAAAGATCTCACGTGCCAATACTCTCGCAATCTCGGTCTTACCCACACCAGTTGGACCCAAGAATATAAAACTCCCGATCGGTCGGTCGGCATGCGCGATGCCCGTACGGCTACGACGGATCGACTGTGCAATAGCCTCAACTGCTTCATCTTGGCCAACGATGTGCTTCTTGAGAGTTGTAGCCAATTTCTTGAGCTGCTCGGTCTCTACCTTCACCAAGCGTGTCACAGGGATGCCTGTCGCCAGCGAAATGACCTTCGCGATATCCTCTTCACCGATCGTGAGGTGCTTTTTGGTGGCATCTTTTTGCTCTTGAGTTTGCATCTTTTCTTCGAGGACACTAACTTCGGCTTTCAAGCGCGCGGCATATTCGAAGTCCTGATTATAGACTGCTTCATCAATCTGTTCATTGACCTCGAGTATACGATCCCGCAGCTTCTTGAGCTGCTTCGAGCTCCCCCCTCGCTCGATACGAGCCAGGCTAGCAGCCTCATCGATTAAATCAATCGCCTTATCTGGCAAAAACCTATCAGCAATGTAGCGTGCCGAAAGCTTGGCCGCAGCTTCGACTGCCTCATCGGTAATCGATACACCATGATGCTCTTCGTATTTAGATCGCACACCCTTGAGAACCTCAATCGTCTCATCGACTGTAGCTTCTGGCACAATTACAGGCTGAAAGCGACGCTCGAGTGCCGCGTCCTTTTCAATATGCCTACGATATTCATCAAGAGTTGTAGCGCCTATCACCTGTACCATACCGCGCGAAAGTGCAGGCTTAAGGATATTGGCAGCATCGATCGCCCCTTCAGCCGATCCTGCACCTACTACCGTGTGCAGCTCATCAATGAAGAGAATGACATCTTTGTTGTCGGTTACTTCTTCGATCAGTTTCTTCAAGCGCTCTTCGAACTCACCACGATATTTAGTGCCTGCAATCACCGTTGCCATATCAAGCATAATGATTCGTTTGCCAAGCAGCACTTCTGGTACTTCTTCATGAATAATACGCTCAGCCAGACCCTCAACAATGGCGGTCTTCCCAACTCCTGGCTCACCGATGAGCACCGGGTTGTTCTTTTGTCGACGATT
>JADZGC010000006.1 GCA_020854115.1 bacterium
AATCGCCGGCAAAACCGGTACCGCACAGGTGCCGCGTGCCGACGGGAAGGGCTATGAAGAAAATAAAAACGTCGGAAGCTTCGTTGGTTTTGCGCCGGTGGGTGATCCAAAGTTTATTATTATGGTGCGCATCGACTATCCGCAAACCAATACGTTCGCGGAGCGCAGTGCCGTACCTGCCTTTGCTGAAATTACAAAAGAACTCTTCAAATACTACAACCTCCCGCCAAGCTAGAGCGTGATATAATACTCAAGGAAACCGTATGCAATCAGCAATCAATTTTGACCCAATCACCACCGCCGTTATGCCTGTACTTATTGTGGCATTTTTTAGCTTTCTGCTAGCCATGCTCGGTACCCCAATCTATACGTATTTTGCTTTTAAACATAAGGCTTGGAAAGTAGCACGCACCAATGCAGTTACGGGTGAGGCTGCACCTATCTATCAAAAACTCCACGCCGCCAAGCATCGCAGGAACATCCCCACCATGGCCGGTATTGTCATGATCGTCGTAGTCGGCTTAGTGATCGGCGCACTACGTTGGTATCTCGATCCAGCTATCTATCGCAAAGAATTGCTGCTGCCACTCTTCGGATTCGTCGGTGCGGGCTGTATGGGCTTACTCGATGACTACCTGAATATCCGTGGTCAAGATAAGCGAGTAGCTGGGCTGCGCGCGCCCCTCAAACTTGCCCTTACGCTCATGATAGCCCTGATCGGAGCATTGTATTTTTATTACAAACTTGGCTACAGCTTGATTCATATCCCCGCAGTTGGAGATTTTGAACTGGGTGTTTTCTACATTCCGCTCTTCATGCTGGTCATCGTGTCCACAGCAAATGCTGTAAACATTAGTGACGGGCTCGATGGGCTTTCCGGCGGGCTAACAGCCTTAGCCTACAGTGCCTTCGCTATCATTGCGTTTTTCCAGGGGCTGACATGGCTGGCGGCATTCTGCGCTTCAGTCGTTGGAGTCGTACTGGCATACACCTGGTTTAATATCCACCCAGCACGATTCTTCATGGGGGACAGCGGATCATTTGCACTAGGGACGGGTCTCGGCATGGTCGCCATGCTAACTAATAGCGTGTTCGTCCTGCCGATCATTGGCCTAGTATTTGTGATCGAGGCAGGCTCCAGTGTTATTCAGATCGTTTCAAAGCGAATCTTCAAACGAAAGGTATTTCTCTCGGCGCCGATCCATCATCATCTTGAAGCTATTGGCTGGCCTGAGACCAAGATCACTATGCGCTTTTGGGTAATCGGGGCCGTTTCAGCAACACTAGGTCTGATTATCGGCTTAATAGCCAAAGGCTAACCCATGCTGTCTGACTTTCGCCTCCGGCAATCACATCGGCCTGACTATTTTCTTGGTCTTCTCGTCATACTCCTCGTGGCGATTGGCATGATTGTCATTTATTCCACGGGGGCTATAGTTAACTTCAATATCTCGGGTGGTACCAGTGATCGCAACAGCTTCTTCACCAACCAAGCAATCAGCTTTTCTGTTGGTATTGTTGGCTGGCTCATAGCATCGCGTTTCAATTACACTGCCTGGCGCAGCTGGGCTCCCTGGATGCTACTCGCTTCCGGTTTACTCATGCTTTTGGTCTTTGTGCCAGGTATATCGGGATCCTCACGAGGTGCTAGTCGCTGGATTCGACTCGGTCCAGCCAGCTTTCAGCCAGCTGAGTTCTTAAAACTATCGCTCATCCTATACGTCGCATCGTGGGCCGACACCCACCGAGAACAGTTACGAACCATCAGACAAGGGCTTGTGCCGATTATGGCATTATTTGCTGTCGCTACGGTACTGACAATAGTCATGCAACGAGACATGGGGACGGGTATTGTACTTATATCGGCAGGGCTCGCTGTATACTTCATGTCAGAAGTGCCGATCTGGATATTTAGCGCCCTCGTGAGCAGCGTTATTGCTGGAGCATTACTGATGGTAGTTATCTTCCCATACCGATTAGCTCGAGTGGCTACATTCTTTAACCATAAAGATGACCTGACTGGCGCTGACTACCACATCAATCAAGCCTTGATCACACTTGGGAGCGGGGGATTACTTGGCCGCGGTCTAGGCAATAGCCTACAGTCATATGGATACCTCCCAGAATCGACTAATGACTCTATTTTCGCCATCATAGGCGAGCAATTCGGATTATGGGGGACCCTATCGGTCGTGGTGCTATTCACGCTTTTACTTTGGCGCTGTACTCGTATCGTCTTACGAGCACCTGATCACTTCGCACGTATGGTGGCGGCCGGCATTACCACTTGGATCACGATACAGGCATTCATCAATATTGCGGCCATGCTCAATATCATCCCCCTGACAGGCATCCCATTACCGTTTATCAGCTTTGGAGGTACCAGCCTGCTAGCCAGCATGATCGCGGTCGGAATCATGCAAAATATTTCACGACACACCGAAAGGGAGGCTGCCGATGCGAATCGTACTCTCAGGCGGCGGAACCGGCGGACACGCTACGCCGCTCCTAGCCTTGAGCACAGCGCTCAAGCATCTGAATAAATCACCACACCTAGAACTGCACTATATCGGCTCGGGCTCCAGTCTCGAGCAAACGATAGCCGATCAGGCTCATATGACGTACCATAGTATCCTCAGCGGTAAGTACCGCCGCTATGGACGAGGGGTACGAGAGCTATTTGACGTGCGAACGATCCACAAGAACATGCAAGATAGCACTCGTTTCTTACGTGGCGTGCAGCAAGCCAAAGTCATCCTCCGTCAAATTCAACCCGATGTCGTGTTTGTAAATGGTGGCTACGTCGGCCTACCGGTTGGACTCGCGGCCTCACTTTTACGAATTCCGCTTATTATTCATGAGTCAGATACTGTAATGGGTCTCACTAATCGCATCCTCGCCCGACGCGCTAGCATCGTGGCTACCGGCTTTCCAGTTTCAGTCTACCCCAAGAAGTTGCAAGGAAAACTTGTCCATGTCGGGAACCTTGTCTCGGAAGTATTTTCGTCCAAAACACCATACACCCGCTCGAAAAAAGACCCAGTCCTGCTTGTCATGGGGGGATCAACTGGTGCGAGAATTATCAATGAAACCATATGGCATAGCCTGACCACACTCGCCACACATGTACAGATCATTCACCAAACTGGCGAGCATAGCATCACTGAAGCCAACGCCATACGATCCCAGCTACCTAAACACCTACGTACACGCTACGCGCCCTTCGCATTTACTGAGTCACACAAACTGGCTGAATATATGTGTACTGCCGATATTGTCATCTCACGTGCCGGCGCAAATAGTATCTTCGAGTTAGCAGCCGCCGGAAAACCAGCAATCATTATCCCGCTTGCTACGGCAGCAAATAATCATCAGGTGCGTAACGCAACGCATCTACGCCAACATCAGGCTGCAGAGGTTCTGACTGAAAGCGAACTAACACCTGAGCGCTTACAAGAAGTCATTCTGCACCTCATAAAGCATACTACCATTCGCACCGCGCTAGGAAGAAACCTTCTCAAGCTCGCCACCCCTCGAGCAGCCAGCAACTTAGCGCAGATCATCCTTAAGAAAGGAAAACACTAATGCAAGAACGGCGCGTGCGTCGACAACGAGGCACCGCCCCAGCCCTTCCCAGCGAAGTCGGGCGAGCTCGTCGGCCAATCTTTCAGGCTCACGGCGAAGCACCCAAACGCCCCAAACTATGGCGCAAATGGTTCGTGAGAGCCGGTAGTATCGCTGCTATCTTGAGTCTCGTATGGATGCTATTCTTATCGAGCTGGTTCGACGTACGAGGGTTCGAAGTCAAAGGCAGTACCTCAATCTCTGCTGAAGACGTACAAAAAACCTTTGATCAATACGTCCGCCAACACCCAACTGAACGCAATATTTTCTTCTTCAATAGTCAGCGCTTTAAGGAGGCATTGCAAAAATCATACCCCACTATCACCCAACTGAACATAAACCGAACACTGTTTTTGAAAGTCACCGTGTCTCTGAGAGAGTCAAATGCCGCGCTCATTTGGCAAGTCGGGAATACGAACTGGATATTAGGGGACGATGGCCGTATTCTCGAGAGAGCGTCAGGGGCAGAGCAGCAGCTTGGGGTCGTGCAAGATACAGCCCAGCTACCCGTAAAAACAGGGGACAAAGTAGTAGACCGAAACTTTGTGAGTTTTGTGCGTCAGCTGAATGCCCTTGCCCCACAAAACAATATCTTCATCTCTAGCGTAGTAGTACGCAATACAACAATCGAGATTGATCTTCGAATACAAAATAATATTTTGGTGAAATGCGATAGCACTAGGGGAGTACGAGAACAACTTGATGCAATTCGCAAGACACTCGATACTGCCGATCGAACGCGAACGCCGATTACACAATACATCGATGTGCGCATACCGGGCAGAGCCTTCTACAAATAAATCAATGTGAAATGTGATCGTTTCACAAGTATATGAGGGGGCGCGAGCATGCGCCATGAATACTAACTACTAGTTGGATGCAAGCAAGAAAAAAAAGGGGGGCACAGACGTAGTCGTCGAGTCAGCCCACGCAAAAGCCTAGTTAGAATTAATGAATATTTCACGCGCGCCGATAAACATTTCACAGACAATAACAAATCGTATCTAACTAGCTATGTATAAATCCACGCTACAGATCACCGCATACTTAAGAACAAATACATGCAACCCACACACCCATGCAAGTACTACATACCCGCCCGCACATTTATAGACGCAACATAGAAACTTGAGCACAACAACGCTCAGAGCTAGAATGTCGTAAAATATACATTGTGCGACATTTGAATTTATTTACATTCTTGACGTTATGGTATCGTGGACTACATCATGAATTGACTCAAATATGCGCGTTAGCGTCGAGAACTCGTATTGTGCCGCCGGCTATTACGGTTACGGTTACGGTTGCGGTTCCTATTTGCGCCACCGTCACGACTATTGCCGTGTTGAGCGTCCCGCTTCCGGTCTGACGTACCGTTCTTATCGTGAGCAGCCCTAATGAGCTCAGAGTAGTTGCGAGGCTGAGCATCTGCCACTTCGAGGCGTGGGCGAGTAGGCTGCTGAGCTTGAGCCATACGTGCAAACTGGTCTTGCTGGCCGCCAGCGCTAGAGTGCGAACGAGACTGATCATCGCCCGACTTAGCTGCATCCTCGTGAAACCCACTCCACATCGCGATTTCAGCCTCCACCTGCTCTCTTGGACGATTGTACATCGAGCGAGAATAGTCAGAAATTTCACGCGTGAAATCATGTGTTGGTTCTGGCAGGCGCAAGGTCTTTGCAGAGAATGGTACGCTCGTCTCCCCGTCTATCGACATGGTTACGTAGATGTTCTGAATCGAGAGATTCTGCAAATCAGTTGGCTCGAAGCTTGGCTCAAAATACCGCGACAAAGCAGCTGCATCATCAGCCCCTACTCGGAAGGTCACCATACTTCCGACGTTACCAAAAACCGCATCACGCACCTCTGGCGCCATCTGCGCAACGTACTGGTTTGCAACCGTCAGATAGAGTCCATACTTACGTGCTTCAGAGAGAATAACTGCAAACGACTCTGTCGCAAAGTTTTGAAACTCGTCAACATACAGATAAAACGGACGTCGCTCAGTAAGCCCAATATTCGCACGACTCATGGCAGCCAACTGAATCTTTGTAATCAAGAGGGCTCCGAGAGTGCTGGCATTGTCCTCCCCTAACCGACCGCGCGAGAGATCACACACCAAAATCTTCCCTTCATCCATAATCTTACGGATATCAAAGCCGGACTTAGTTTGACCGATAATGTTTCTGATTAACGGGTTAGCCGTGAAGGCCCCTACTTTGTTGAGGATTGGTGCAACCGCTTCTGTCGCAAACTTGTCGTTCCATGAAGCAAACTCATTTACCCAGAAGGCCTTAACCTGCAAGTCTTTGACTTGGGCAACGACTTCATTGCGATACTTCTTATCGGTCAACATGCGAGTGATACCGAGCAAGTTCGGATTATCGGTCTCGAGCAGTGCCAGCAGTGTGAAGCGCAAGATGTGCTCGAGTCGAGGACCCCAAGAGTCTGCGAACATCTTCTTCAAGACGCCGATGATTTCTGAGGCGATTGCCCCACGCATATTTGGGTCATCATTCTCCATTGGGTTGAAGGCTATCGGGTTGTCGATGTCATGTGGATTGAAGTACACCACATCCTTAATGCGATGCTCCGGGATGAATTTGATAGCATCTTGCGCAAAGTCTCCGTGCGGGTCGACGATGGCAAAACCTTGATTATGATAGATATCACTCAACGTAAGCAGCAAGAGCAAGAATGACTTACCAACACCGGATTTACCAATGATATACAAGTGACGCACACGGTCCTTACGCTTGAACCCAAACTTCAAGTTACCCTGACGGAAGGTCGTGGTACCAATGAGACTCAATTCTTCCTGTGGTGTATTTGCCAACGTAGGCACATTTGTCGGTGGCTCACCAACCTTCGTCGTCGTCCAGGCAATGCTAGGCGTCTCGACGCTGGTATGCGGTAAGTGATAGAGACTCGCCAGCTCCTCAACATTGAGAATCATATTCGTCGAATCGAGGTATCGAGCTCGATAATCTTGCATTGCTTCGGCAGTAGTGTCATAGCCGCCACCGACTAAGCTATTGAGATTGATGGTATTAAATTGCTTGAACCCGCCGAATAAGGCCTGGAGGCGCTGCTTGGCATGATCTGCACTGTCGCCGATGTACGCCACACGCACCTTGACTTCATACCCAATCTTCTCAGCCTTGGTTTCGATCGCTGCATTGACGGTCGTTTGTCCTGGTGAAAGCTCCTTCTTGTCATCTTTTGAAGGAGCCCGATCTCCCCACTCAGGTGGCATAAAGAGTGCGCGTAAGACGTTCATAGCCAACTCAAACGGCAGAAAAATGATGCGCTGTTCCCAGTTATGAAACCAGCCGGTAGGCTTCCCTTCCTTGGACTCTTTGATGTATTGCAGGCTCTTAGCGTGCCACGAGTCATCAACCGGGCGAATCAAGAACTGTACCCAGAGCTGTTCATTATCCTCGAGTGTAGCAAGTACTGTCGTAATGCCAGCCAGTGGATCAACTTCAAAAGTCTGAAACGTACGCAAGGGATAAATAAAATCTTTAGTCGTCTTCACTTCTGAGACAACGGTAAGCCTATCATCGATCGGTTGCGCGGCATAATCCTCAACATCTTTGAGGATCTGCACAGTCGGGTATTGGGCGTAGATCTGGCTCTCGACGTAGTCGCTGAGGTGTTTCGGTACCCAGATGTAGAAGTTGATTACATGATCAACCGACACAATCTCGAAGCTCAGATGCTCCTGGATCGACCCCTCTGCATCAAGCTCGGTCTTTGGTCGCAAAATCCCATGCAGCGAAGCGAAGAGTGATTCGGCGGAGAGTTCTTTTTTATCATTATTCTTCGGTACAATGATCTGCAAAAGCGTATGTTCTACTTGCGACACATACTCAGTGCGTCGTCGATTCTGCCAGATTTGCCAAATCAGATATCCAGCTATCAGGGTCCAGCCCCAATACTGAAACAAAGCGATGCCGAGTATAGAGAAGACGGCTCCAAATATTTGTACGAGAAAATCCATTATGCTTATTGTACCCTACTTCGAGTCAATCTCGAGTAGATTAGGTGGTTTTGATAGTGTCTTTGTCTGCCAGCAATGATTAGTCTTGCTTGGCAGGACGACCACGGCGCTTGCGTGGCTCCGGCACATAATCTGCCTTCAGGGCATACATGCCCTTCGCCACTCGTTCGAACTGTGGCTTTTCCTGCAGATTGAGAGCGATTGTTGCGACCTTCACCTGACGGCGTGAGAGCACGCGCTTGATGATCTCTTCACGACTCAATGGTGACTCTTCCTTGAGAATTTGCGCGATGATATCGGCGACGGTACCAGCCTGATAGCCCCATTCGGCAAGTGCGTAAATACCACGACCGATCAAGACAAATCGGCTATCTTTTATGAGTTCGTTGTGTACCGCCTGAGTCGTAACTGACTTAGGATTCGCCTGAAGCTTCGAGATCTTTTCGGCAATATCGGTAAAGTGCATCGGGCGTCCAGCTTTCTTCAGCACCAAGTAGGTTTTATCACGAATACTCCTTGGATTTACCTCAGGCCAGTTGATCATCCCCCAGCTGCCGTCGAGGCTCACGATACGCCTGGATGCACCAGCGAGCTCCTGCAAGGCGGTGGCAGCGTGAGGCCCATCAATAGCACCATGTAACTTATCAAACTTCACAGGCTTCGCGAGCCCTTTAAGCGCCAGTAAGAGCTGCTGATGGAGCTTTACGACCATATCATAATCATACATATCCGAGGCTGCGACCAGCGGGCTAATCTCATCAGTTTGCTCCACAAGAATCACTTCTGGCGTAATGCGCACTAGATAAGCCAGGTTTGAAAGATCAGCATCTGCCAAGTGCATAGCCGATGCGGCTGTCGTCAACTGACTCATTCCGCCCTGTACCTGAATATGTTTTACTAATGCCGCGCGTGCTTCGTTTTGAGCTGCAAATTGGTCACGAATCTTCGCAACGGCAGCCTTTTCTATCTGACGTACACGCTCGCGTGTAATGCCAAGCTCGGTACCAATCTGTTCGAGCGTGTGCTGATCGTGAGCCTTGATGCCATGACGCTTTGCCACGACCAATCGGTCACGGTCTTTTTTCAATAACAACAAACTCTCGTCGATCAATTGCTCTACGAGCTCGCGAAATATAGCTTCATTGGTTGGATTTACAGATTGAGACATAATAAAAATATTCCACCCACTTGTTGTTTCGATTGAAACTCAAGCACTATTATATCATCTTGGATTTAGTTGGTCAACTATTCTGACTGACTTTTTACTCTGGTTTACTATGAATCACTCTCATTTGCGTCAGATTTAGGCTTCGTCCAGGTAGTATATTCACAGTCCGGATATCGGCTGCAGCCCCAGAAGCGTCGCCCCTTCTTAGTCTTGCGCTCCACGAGCTCGCCTTCACGGCAATCTGGGCAGTCAATACCAGTTTTCTTGAGGATTGGTTTCGCATTCTTGCAGTCCGGCCAGCCCGAGCAGGCCAAGAACTGTCCAAAGCGACCCTGCTTAATGACCATCATTTTGCCACACAGATCACATTTCTCATCGGTTTCGATAACAGGCAACTGGGCCCGCGGGATACTCTCCTGCTTCTCCTCGATGAGCTTGTGCATCGGCTCATAATATTCTTTGATCACCGGTTTCCAAGCCCGCTTCCCTTCCGCTACATCATCGAGATGATCTTCCATCTCGGCAGTGAATTCAGGATCAGTCACAAAATCAAAGTGCTCACTCAAGAGCTCGCTCACCACCATGCCAGTAGGCTGCGGCACCAAACGCTTATCTTCACTGAGAACATAGCCCCGCGAAATAATCGTCGCAATTGTCGGCGCGTAGGTACTTGGACGCCCGATACCAGCCTCTTCGAGCTTCTTCACGAGTGTCGCCTCAGAGTATCGGGCCGGCGGCTGCGTGAAATGCTGATCGCCACGCACATCCTTCAAGGCGAGCGTTTCACCGTCTTTGATATCCGGTAGGATTGGCGCATCTTCTTTCGACTGCATCGGATAGACCTTCATAAAGCCATCAAATTTCATGACTCGCCCACTGGCACGCACACCATATTCTCGGTCGCCCTTTGCGGTAATTTTGATACTAGTCTGCTCAAACTCGGCTTCTGGCATTTGGCTCGCCAAGGCACGCTGCCAGATCAAGCGATAGAGCTTGGTCTCATCAGTATTCTGACGCTGTACCCGATCGGGATTCAGCTCTGGATTTGTAGGACGAATCGCCTCGTGAGCTTCTTGCGCACCACGCGACTTAGTTTTGAATGGTCGTGGCTTCTCGAGCGCGTATTGCTTACCATAACTATCGACAAGTGTATTGCGAATCGCCGAAAGCGCCTGCACCGACAAAGACACTGAGTCCGTACGCATGTAGGAGATCAGACCAGCCTCATAGAGCCCTTGAGCAGCCCGCATAGTGCGTCTGGCGGCAAAGCCGAGCCTACGATACGCATCCTGCTGCAAAGTCGAGGTCGTAAATGGCGCCAGTGGATGCTTCTTCATTGGCTTCTTCTCGACTACATCAACTACATAGGTTGCGCCCTTGAGATCAGTCACCACAGCCATACTGTCCTTCTCATTCTTGAGATCAGCTTTCTCCCCTGCAATTTCAGCAAGACGAGCCACGAAGTCGCCTTGAGCTGCTGATAGATCGATATCAACTGTCCAATACTCTTCAGCTTGGAAAGCCTCGATCTCTTTTTCGCGGTCAGTAATAAACTTCAAAGCCACACTCTGTACACGGCCTGCCGAAAGACCATAGCGGACTTTCTTCCACAAGACTGGCGAGAGTGAATACCCCACCAGTCGATCGAGCACACGCCTGGCCTGCTGTGCATCTACCAAGTCCTGATTAATATCACGTGGATGCGCGACGGCATCCTGCAAGGCTGGCTTCGTTATCTCCGAGAACGTGATGCGCTTCACTTGCTGTTCTGGCTTGAGATCAAGTGTTTGCGCGAGGTGCCAGGCGATCGCCTCCCCCTCGCGGTCAAGGTCGGTTGCGAGATACACGATATCCGCACCTTGCGTAGCCTTATTGAGAGCCTTGATCTTACTCGCCTGTCCGCGCGGCACCATATATTGCGGCTCAAAGTCATGCTCTACATCAATGCCAAGTTTTGACTTCGGCAAGTCGCGCACGTGTCCATAGCTTGCAACTACCTTATACCCCTTACCGAGATATCCCTCGATAGTCTTGCCCTTCGCTGGACTCTCTACGATAAGAACCGACTTCGTTGCCTTGGTTGCTTTGCTTGGTTTTGTTACTGCTTTCTTTGCCATGCTGGGTATTGTATCAAATAATCCTTATGCTTTGCTGATATATAAAACTTGCCGAGTGTACATGTTTGGGGCACTGGCTGTCAAATATTCAAATATAGAGATTTTATGACGACCGAGCGATCCACTGTCCCCCGCCCATTGCAACCACTTCGCCCGTCAGCTCAAGTAAGCTCAAGATCTCGAGTATCTGCTGAACTGGTCGCTGAGCCTTCACCGCAAGGCTTTCAGCCGACTGCGCCCGCTCGGCAAGAGCTGATAATAATGTGTGCTCAAGGGTACCGACGGCGTACCTTTGCGTAACTTGGGTTTTCTCTTGTGGTCGCATAAGACCAAGTGCCGTCCATATGTCAGCAGCACCCAGGATTGGCACCGCCCCAGCCCGAATAAGATTGTTTGGTCCTTCAGACCGTGGGTTTGTGATAGCGCCCGGCACCGCCATGACAATTCGATTTTCATCAAGCGCCAGGTGTGCTGTGATAAGCGAACCGGATCGCGCATCTGCTTCAGTGACCAATACCCCTCGACTTAAGCCGGCAATAATGCGATTACGAGCCGGGAAATGATGCTTCAAAGGCGGTGTACCATCACTGTATTCCGACACGATTGCCCCACCTGATTGGATGATTTGCTCAGCCAAACGACGATTTGCCGCTGGATAGCACACATCAAGACCACAACCCAAGACCGCCACTGTCTTCCCGCCCGCCGCTACTGCTGCACGATGTGCTATAGTGTCGATACCATACGCTAGCCCACTGACGATCGTGATACCCGACTGAGCCAACTCAAAAGCCAAACGGTACGTCACCTCCTCGCCGTACTGTGTAGGCCGGCGCGTCCCAACGATGGCCACCGCTGGCCCATCAGGCATCTCGCCTCGGACATACAGACTACTTGGCGCGTCATGAATCTCACGGAGGTCCCCCGTAAATTTATTGCGCTTAAGCATTGTATATTGTGTAGTTGTTATGCTTGTATCATCTTGTTTATTTCTATACACTCAATAATCTCCTTGAAAATGTATTGACATATAAGCTCAACTATGTTAGTATACATCGCGTACCTAAAAACTTTTTGAAAACCCGCTCTCTTCTTCAGGTAATACCCTGAAAGGGAGCGATCTGCTACTGCGGGGCCATATCCTAAAACTCACCCTCCTTTAGGTATACCGCAATAGCAGATCGCTCCCTTTCATGACCACGATCGTATAGAATACTTATTGACGATCGAAAAACCCCTCATACGGTGGCTTGGAAGGGATTAATGAAAAGTCCACATCGGTTCCGACTGGTGTGGTCTTTTCATTTATACCGATATATTGAGTCTAGTAGAAATACGAACAAAAAGCGAGCATGAGGGGTATAAAGACAGCTGAGGACATGACTATCATCCTCAGCTAAGCCAGGGCTTGAAGCGCACCGGCAAGATGAACCGAGCGGTTCCAAGCAGCCATTCCTTGAAGACTGCGCGCTTGGCTATGTAGGCAGATCGACGTGTCGGGTACTTATCGAGCTTATCAATAGATCTCACGCCGCGCATCAAGACTTTTGCGATTTGCCGCTTATTACGCAGTAGGCTCCAGCGACAAATGGCATTCAGCGCCGCCTCTAAGGCCCAGCCTTGGTAATCAATCTCGCACACCTCCCAAAGCAAAGAGGCTCGAAAAGCACGTTCGCCAGAGAGACCGACATGCCAGCGCCAGTGGAGCCGCTTGAACGTTGTGTCGCAAACCCCAGCTGCTTGTACATACCCTCCATGAACTACAGGGGCAAGCAAGGCTACGATGTGCTCCTCGCACAAACCCACCAGATCTGCGTCGAGCAGCAGAACTACGTCGTCACTTGCAACTCGCTGCGCCATTACGTATGTAATGGCATTTCCCTTGCCGCGCTCGGGGCAATCAATCACTTCAACCCCAAAGCACTCAGCACGCTCGCGCGTGTCGTCAGTAGAGCCGTTATTTGCAACCAGTACGAGATCGATCATGGTACAGCGCGTAGCAACTGCCAATACTCGCTCAATGCGTCCTGCCTCGTTGAAGGCAGGGATAATACAAATGGTACGCACCCGTCCTCCTTTGGTATCGAACTGGGTTTACTTCTCAGTCTGAAGAAATAGACGCATTCAGTAAAGCGTAAGACTAATACATTATTACGCCGTCATGGCAATATGATACTGGCCCCGCAATTCCTTGATCGCCCGACCAATAATCGCCTTCATTTGAGCTCGTTCTTCGTGCGAGAACCTGCCGAGTACAAACTCCTGTAGATCAACATGGCGCAAGAGATCGTTGCCGATGCCGATTCGCAGTCGATTCACCTGATGACTATAATCTTTTGCGACCGAGCGCAGACCATTATGATGCGCTCCTGTCACAATCCCCCGTCGAAATCGCATATCACCAAAGTCTAGATCGCGATCATCAACCACGATACACACCTGTTCTGGGTCTACCTTATAATAATCAGCCACCGCTCGGACAGCCCGTCCGGAGTCATTCATATAAGTCTGTGGCTTTACGAGCAAGGTATCAGAAATGGCCGCAACCTGTGCACACCAAGCTGGCTTATCTTGCCAGGCAACGTGGGCTTGTTCAGCCAGCTCGTCGACGACCGCAAACCCGACATTATGACGCATACCGTCATATTGTCGACCCGGATTACCTAATCCTACAATAATCTGCTTCATTTATTCCCTTGCTGCTTCGCGATCCTGCTTATATTTACTCTCAAATATAATCTTAAGCGGGATGCCAGCCAAATCATAGTGGGCTCGCAGACTATTCTCGATATAGCGCTTGTATGAGAAGTGGATCTGATCAGGCTTGGTACCAAAGATCGTCAGTGTCAGAGGCAGGCTAGCTGTTTGCACGACATAATTCAAACGAGCATGTTGATTCGAGCCTGTTGAGGGTGGCTGTTTCGCAACTACCTTTTGCAAAAATGCATTAAGTTCTTTTGTAGGAATCTTTGTATCCAGTCGGCTGGCGATCGAAGCGATCTGAGCTTCAAGCTGCTTGATGTGCAGACCCGTTTCAGCCGATATCAAAACATATGGTGCCCACGGAATAAACTCAAATTCATGGCGTAACACACGATCAATGCGCTTCAGCTCTGCTTCCGTGCGTTCGAGCAAGTCGATTTTATTTACAGCCAATATCAGTCCTCTGCCTGCCTCTTGAATAAGTCCAGCTAAGCGTTGATCTTGCCCGGTTACCAACTCCTCAACGTCGAGTAGTAAGAGGCAGATATCCGCCTGATCTATGGCTTGCTCAGCTCGCTTCAGAGAATATTTCTCGACCCCCTTTGCGACCTTGCCTGGACGTCGAATACCAGCTGTATCCACAAACCGCCACATCTGATCACCGACCTTACGCGTGATCTCAAGACTATCGCGCGTTGTACCGGCCTGCTCGCTTACGATAGCAGCCTGACGACCAGCCAGCTGATTCAACAGACTTGATTTGCCTACATTCGGGCGACCAATGATTGCAATCGACACACTCGGCTGATCACTTAATGCCATCTCTCTCGAACGCGGCAGCACTGAGCGAAGATAATCCGATACCGCATCAAAACCGATATTATGAATCGCAGACACTGCAAACACTTGCTTAATACCGAGCGCTTGATAGGTGTCTAAGTTTGCGGACTGCTTGTCGATCTGATTCGCAAGGAGAATTAGTGGCTTCTGGAGCTTATGGGCGCGAGCTGCCAACCTGCGCTCTTCATCAGATACGGGCTGGCTCGCATCCACCACCATGGCGATCACCGAAGCCGACTCGAGAGCTACATCGAGCTGAGTCATAGCAGCAGTTTGGATACTATCATCTCCCTTGGCGACATGCCCAGCGCTATCGCGCAACATAAAACGCACCCCATCAAGATCCACCTCGTGTGCCGAAGTATCTCGAGTAGTGTGAGCTTGATCGTGGACGATTGCTTGGCGGCGACCGAGCAATCGATTGACGATGCTCGACTTGCCAACATTTGGCAGCCCGATCAACACAAGTTCTGGGAGTGAAGTTGTTTTCATATACTTTAGTATCATTCGAGTTTTTGTTACTCTAACCTATCGAGTGCTAAGTGTATCAGAGAATCGCTCTCTTGAAAACGGTCAGGGCTACCTAGGACAACTGAGAGTGCTCGTCGCTGACCTTTTACCGCATAGGTAATCAAGCATTCTCCAGCCTTCAAGGTATAGCCCGTCTTGAGCCCCTGCACCTCGCTATTTTGAGTCAATAGTTGATTGGTAGTAGTCATAGCATATGTTTTACCCAAGGTAGTGTGCATTACAGCACTCGCCTGCTTCACGGTGGCGCGCACAATTTCACTCTCCAGCATGATGCGCGCAATAATCGATAGATCATAAGCGCTCGAAACATGCCCTTCAGCGTCGAGGCCCGTGGCATTCGCGAACTGCGTTTTATCCATACCAAGCTCTTTGGCGGTCGCATTCATCTTATCTACAAAAGCCTGCTCGGTTCCCGCATCCCAGCTCGCAAGTGTCACGGCAACATCATTCGCTGAATAAATTAACAGACCCTTCATCATCTCGCGCAATGTAAACTGTTCGCCCTCTTTGATATTCAGACGCTGGCTATCCCCGTCAATCGTCGACACGGCCGGACCGACCGTCACCACATCATCAAGACTGTGATGTTTCAGGATAACGTAGCCTGTCATAAGCTTGGTCAAGCTCGCCATCGGCAATGCTGCGTCACTATTCTTGCTATAGAGCTGCTTGCCCGAATTCAAGTCCATCAGAAGAGCTGCTTTCGCGCCAACCGCAAAAGAATCCGGTGCGAGCGACTGCACCGCCAGTAATGGCTTCTGGGCCACTTCCGCCTGAGGCTGCACGTCGGGCATAGACGCTGGTAACCCAAAGGAAGGCGCCGCTAGCATGACGCTCAGTGCTACGCGCGCCAGCCATTCAAACATTGATACGCTCCTCGCGCCAGACGCCAGGCTTCAAATCCTTGAGTGAATATTCCGCAATGCGTGTTCGCTTCAGCTCGAGCACTTCTATACCAAGTGATGCAAAACAACGGCGTATTTGACGGTTTTTGCCTTCATGCAGGACAACAATATAATCATTGGTCTGCCGATGAGTAACTTCCGGTAATCGCCACAGCGCCCCCGCTACATCAACCCCTCGTTTTAGCCGCTGAAGTTCAGCGGCAGTCAACTGACGACTCAATGTTACTTCATAGCGTTTAGCTTTGACCTGACTCGGGTGTGTATACTGCTGAGCTAGGCCACCATCATTGGTAAGCAATATCAGTCCTTGACTGTCTTTGTCGAGGCGGCCAATAATCTTAAACCCCGCGTACTCCTCAGGGAGCGTATCAAATATTGTCCTCGACTGACCTTGATGAGCATGACTACAGATCTCACCGACTGGCTTATGATATGCGATTAGGCGCCTCGTCCGTGTGCCGCCTACTATCTCTATCCCGTCGAGCAAAACCGTACTCGACTCCCGGACTTGATCACCGAGCTTGACCTTCACTCCGTCAATACTCACGCGGCCTGCAATGATCAGTTCGTCTGCCTTACGACGAGCCGGTGCGACCCCCCGCTGCACCAACCACTTATTGATCCGCACGTTTCAAACCCTTCACTTTTGGCAATGCTTTCAAGTCCCTAATCCCGACCAGCGCAAGAAACTGTGGCGTGGTCACATATTTGGGCTCAACAGACTTTGCATCCTGTGCACGAATGAGGCTTCGGCTCAACAGCGCCTTAATCGACGCCTCGCTCGACACACCGCGAGCTTGATCAATGCTCGCCTTCGTAACCGGCTGATGATACGCAATGATGGTCAAAACTTCCAGGGCAGCGGAGGATAATGGCTGCGCATGACGAGCGAAATACTTTTGGATAGCAGGTCGCACTGTGTCGTCTACGGCGAGCATATATCCGCCATCGTCATGCACGAGCATAAGGCCAAGTGGCGCAATCTGCTTCTCGATAACAGTGAGTATCCCCCTCAGCTGATCCTGCTCGATCCCCGCGATCTCGCACAATTGTGCGTCCGTAAGGGGCTGCGAGGTTACAAACAAGCTGGCAGACACCTGAGCGACATTGCTAGCTGGCTTTTGGCTGGACATGTGCTTCTCCTTTGATATCGATGAGCTCCCACACATCACGCCGCACTAGCTCCAAGAGAGCCAGCACGTGTGCCACCGTTTGGCGTTTGCTCGAATGACGCACCGCCTGTAGTACACCAGACCGAGCGGATATACGCTGGATCATTCCCTTGATCGTGTGATTGATATCGATGCGTGTGATTTTAACTGTGTGCTTCGAGACTGGCTTTGGCTGTTGCCGCCCCCGTACTGCTTCGTGCATGCGCACCAAGTCCTGCAAACTAACATTATCCGGCGGCAGGCTGCGCCAGAAGGAATGAGATTCTGGGCGCTCAATATACCGATTACTACGCGCTCCCACCCACCGAGCTGCCCGCCTCATAATTTGCAGCTGTCGCAGCTGTTCGGTTAAGCCTTCGAGTGAATCGGCTGCATCGTCTTCTTCGCCATCCTCTGCCACCATACCAAGTGCTTTGGTCTTATGCGACAGCAAGCGAGTACCAAGGTCGAGAAACCAACTCAACTCACGCGTATCAGCCTTCTCGAGCGCCGATACGTACGCAATATAATCACCTGTCACCTGACTAATCGACACGTCGGTGACGGGCAACTCTCGTCGCTCTATCAAATGAAGCAAGAGGTCAAGCGGCCCTTCGAAATTATCGAGCGCTACAGTATAAGAAACAGTCTGCATCTACCCTTAAGTATATCATTTTGGGATGCATACTTACGCTGCTGGTGGTTGAGTGGGTGGAGCAGGTTGTGCTGGCGCTGCTGCCGGGGCTGCCGGCGTAGCAGTCTCACCAAGAAAGCGCTTCACAGTGGCAACCACATCTTCGAGCGTAACTTGGCTTTTGACGAGGTATTCGTCGACGCCTAGCTTCTTGCCACGCTCTTTGTCGACCTGCTCAGACAGTGCGGTCATCATCACGACCTTGGTATGCGCCGTCTCTGGAGTTGAGCGCAAAATGTCGAGCACATCAAAGCCCGAGATACGCGGCATCATGACATCAAGCAAGATAAGATCTGGCTTTTCTTTGACTGCCATAGCCAGCGCCTCTTCACCGTTTGAAGCCACTGCGAGCTGATAGTTCTCCGACTGAAAGCGCGCGAAGTAAATGTCGCGCAGATTGACGTCATCTTCTACTAATAAAATCTTCGACATGGAATGCACCGCTCCTTCATGGATTCAAAAATATCTTACGCTCATTCTATCGAGCTTGAGAGGTATGCGCAAGCACGCTACTGCTTGACGAGTGGCAGACTAAACTTAAAAGTACTCCCATACCCAAGCCGTGACTCCACCCAGATCCGCCCCCCGAAGCGTTCGATCAGACTGCGCGCCAAATACAAACCGAGGCCGGTGCCGCCGATCTCACGCGTATAGGAGTTATTGACGCGATAGAATTTCTGGAAGAGATGCTTCTGCTCTTCGGGCGCGATGCCGATACCCTGGTCTTGCACAGCAAACTCTACATTTTCACCGACAGTCTTCACGCTCACCGCTATCGTACCGGCCTGTGAATATTTGATCGCATTGTCGATCAAGTTCGTTATGACCTCACGCAAACGATCAGGGTCAGCCTCGACGGAATAAATCGGTGCAACCACATGCTCCTTGCCGACTCCTGTCCCAATGTGCGTTACCAGCACCAGACCCTTATTCTTAGCAATGATCTCCATCTCAGAGATCACCGCCTTCACGAGCTCAGAAAAATTAAACACCCGCGACATGATTTCCATGCGATTATCTTCAATCTTGGTTACAGACAAGAGATCACGAAATAGTGTCCCAAGGTGGATGCTCGCGTCATGCGCTTTATCGATAAATCCCTTGGCGCGAGCATCAACCTTCGCGAGGTTTGGATTGCGCGCCATCGACAAATAGCCTTCGATCGCTGCAACCGGCGTGCGCATCTCGTGGCTAGCCGTCGAAATAAATTCGTTGCGCTCTCGAGCCAGCTGTTTCTGATCCGAGATGTCATGGAAGATCGCAATCGCACCACTGATTTGTCCACGACCATCGAAGGTTGGGGCGATCGAGATCGAAAACGAAATCTTTTGATTCTTTTTATCAAGCATCGAGAAGCAGTCGGTCTTGAGTGGCTTGCCAGTCTTGAGTACATACAGAAATGGGTCGGTTTCGTCGGTCATACCTACGTCCCCAGTATCCTTAAGCTTAAATATTAAGTTATATTCGACGCCCATCGCACTCTTCGCGTCCCAGCCGGTGATTGTTTGTGCAGCTTCGTTAAAGATCACGACTTTGCGCTCAGTGTCGACAGCCACAACCGCGTCAGCAATGGCGCCCATCATGAGTTGCTGCTTCATCTCTGCGCTATCGAGTTGCTTGATGAGTCCCTCTGAAAGTTGCATTGTCTTGAGCGCGCGCTCGGAGTTTTTGCCGACGAAGTATGCTATCAACCCCGCAAACAGCGTTGCAGCGAGTTCAAATCGGGTCGGACCAGTTATGTTCATCTGCAGATATCGCGGCGCGAGCCAAGTAAAGAGCAAGAATGTAGTCGTTATCCCCCACGTCACATAGACCGACAATAACCCCGCTATCCCTGTGCACACCATCATCAGGAGATACAAGTTGTACCAATTTGACTCAATTCCACCGCGAGCCAAAACTATACTAATCAAAGCAAGGACCAAGGGTAAAAGCGAGAACTGGAGCGCCAACTGCGGTCGCTTCTTGTGTACGCGCGACCAGAGGACGATATTATAAATCGCACCCAGACTCAAAATAATCTCAGCTACAATCAGGTATAATGCAGCTATCGACACAATCAGATTAAGCAGTTGCGATGCTGCCAGCGCCACCAATACGGCTATTTGAATTAGCGCACTTAAGCGCACCAACGATCGATATGCCACGACATCAATGGCAGATTGTGCGGGCTTCTGAGATTTCTGGGAGGCTGGTGGGGTGTCAGACTGCATACGTATCAGATATATTGTAGCATAAGAGGAATCAGCAATAGATGTCCAAACACCCAATCACCACCTCTCACAAAATACCCATTCTCGCCGTCACCGGCTTCCTTGGCAGTGGTAAAACAACCTTCGTCAATCACCTGCTCCGCGAGCCACATGGCCTGAAGATCGGTGTGGTCGTCAATGACTTTGGGAGTATCAATATCGATGCTGAGCTCGTCGCCGGTAAGACCGATAAACAGCTCGAACTATCGAATGGCTGCATCTGCTGCTCGCTCGAGACGCTTGACCTCCAGGAAGCAATTGCGCAGTTTGCGTATGTCGGCTCCGACATCGACCTCATCGTCATCGAAGCCAGCGGCCTCGCCGAGCCGCGCGATCTGGCGCTAAACCTTCGCGACATGAAGGGCATCGGCGTGCGCCTCGATGCCATAATCACAGTCATTGATGCCGAGCACGTTATAGAGAATGCCAAAGAGCATGCAAATGCTGCAGATCAGCTTGAGTTTACTGACTTCATCATTATCAATAAGACTGATCTCGTCGATGAAGCGCGTATTGATGAGATCAAGCAACTCATCGACATGACAAATCCCCGCGCGCGAGTCTTTGAAACTGTCAAAGCGGACGTCGACATTCGATTACTCACCGACCCCGATCGGGTCTGGGGCTCCGCCGAACCACACAGCCATGACGACCATGGTCATAACCACGACCATCACAAGCATCTCCACGAGAAGTTTACACACCTCTCTATCGAACTCTCAGAACCGATTCACCCCATGAAATTTCAAGAATTTGTGAATAACAAGATTCCGAAGGGCGTGTATCGAGCAAAAGGTTTTATCAATCTAGGCAGCAAGGGCCATAATCGCAAATACATCTTTCAGCTCGTCGGTACTCGTTCCGAGCTGTATTGGGACAACTGGAATAAAGAGGGAAAGCCTGGCACACGGATCGTGTTTATCGGATCGGACTTCGATAAGAAGCAGCTTGAAACCGACCTGCGCGCCTGCATCGACCCTGAACCGGATGCCCCACTCGAAGGTATCGAACTTCGCCTTCCACAAAAGTGGGAGGGGTAGAAATATTGACTTTTTGAGTGTCTTGTGATATATTGAGCTAATCATTCGATAGCCGATTGATCGAGGGGCTACCCCTCGTACGCACCCCAAAAAAAGGAGCGACACAATGCCCCTCATCACCCTCACCACCAAGCCCGAATGGCATCCCACCTCGGGAGTCAAGTACGTGGATCTCGAACTCAAGCCACGTGAGATTGTCGATTTCGGATGTGAACTCCCGCTTCAGCTAATGAAGCTCCGGGGGCAACTCCAACTGGAGCCATCCACTACGCCGGTCACGATCCAGGTCAGCCATCGTGCAGCCAACACACACGACGTCAACGTGCCCGACCTCTGGATCGAGATGCACTTCAACGAAGACACCCTCGATGAAGAGGCGCGAACGCTGGCCACGTCCGAGATCAAAAAGCTAGTGTGCAGCTGGTTCTGGTACTACATGCCTCGCGAAATCGACACGCTCTCTCGTCTACTAGAGAGGTTTGATGTCGCTTGCGACATCTATTGGCCAAACGGTCACCACGGGTTCCTCGTGATCCGGTGACACCGAGATCGACTGGTGAGACCGCCCTCACGGACACCCACCCGCAACCACTACAGCGTGGGTGTCCCTCTGGGGGCTTTTTTATTTCTGAAGTAGCTCCATCAGCTTGGCATAGAAGCGCAAATTATGAATGCTCGCCATGCGCTCAGCAACCGATAAATTAGCGCGAAACATCGCGTGGACATAACTTGCCGAATAATGCTGACACGTCTCGCAATCACAATGCGAGTCAATTGGTCCTTGCACATCTCGCAAGCTGAGATTCTTCATTGTCACCGTGTCATAAAATGGCTTATCAAGATCAAGTTCTTCTGGCCTATCATTCCATACATACAGTTTACGATGGCGCGCTTCTCGAGTCGGGATCACAACATCGAATAAGTCATAGCCCATACGCACACAGGCCACGATCTGCTCAGGCGTGCCCACACCCATTGCATATTTGATGGCGTCTGCTGGCGTATCATCTACAACTGCTTGCAAGGTCTCGACTTGCAGCTCATTTTTGTCATTAATCGGAAATCCGCCATAGCCATAGCCATCGAAGTTGAGCTTGACGAGCTCAGTAGCGCACTTGCGGCGAAGTTCACGATCTCCTCCACCCTGTACAATACCAAAAAGCAGTGGTTTCTGTTTCATACCTTTCGTAACTTTGTCAAAATGCGTGCGTGCTCGCTTCGCCCACTTGATCGTGCGCTCCACACTTTTAAGCTGCTCCGAGAGTGGCATATCGGGCTTCGTGCAATCATCCAGGATCATAATTATGTCACTACCGAGTTTCAACTGATAATCAATGCAGCTCTCGGGCGTCAACATCAGCTTATTACCAGCCGCATCCTGAAAACTCACGCCATCATCTGTCAATCTGCCCCCAGTATTAAACTCGCGCACCAAGCTCATCGCCTGAAAACCTCCTGAGTCAGTAATAATCGGCCGATCCCATCCCGTGAAGTTGTGCAATCCACCCTGCTCAGCAATCACATCGACCAGGCCCATATTCGCCAGATGGTAGGTATTCATCACCATCCCAGGGGTGCCGGTCGTCTTCACGCCTTCAGTATCGACGGATTTAATGGTCGCGCGTGTGGCATCTGGAAAGAATGCGGGGAGCCGCACGTCGCCATGGTTTGTCTGAAGCATTTTCATATCTGCAACATTCTAGCGCAAAAACACCCTGTCTACCAGAAGGCGCAGGGTGTTTTTGCTTGTTGCGAATAATCTACTTATAGTAGCTCTTGATCTGGAAGAGAAGATACAGACCAATAACGAGCCCCAATAGACCGCCGAGGATGTTGCCAAAAAGTGCAGAAGGATAGCCAAACCCGTAAAGCAAATTATAGACGAATGAGAGGATATCAGCCCAAAATAGTAGTTTCCAGGCGCTCAGCTTCTTCGCCTGCAAGCCAGGAAAAGCAATGAATTGAATGACGACTTGTGCGACGAGTGCAAAGAATGGTACCCACAAAAACGGTCCAGCTACGGCGGTCACGAGACCAGCAGTCGCAACATTAGCAATCCCCAGGAGCGTCAGCAACGACAATGCTGCAAGCGCACCAAAGATTGCTACGACGATATTAATCCACGGCAACCACTGGACCAGCGTCTTGCGTGCATTCTCTGGCAGCTGAAAAGGAGCCTGTTTTGTAAAATAGGGCTCGAGTACTGTGATGAGATCCCCCGTAGATTTGCTTTTGGCTTCTGCCATGATAATAACTCCTTGATTAATATATATGTACTACTGACATTGTATCAGAATATGGAATTATTCCGCACGATCTTTCGTTAGGCTAGCAAATTATCGATCCACTGTGCCGACGAGCATACATAGCTATCAATAATTACACCTTGAAATAAACACGACATAAGTATCTACATACCGAATATAAAAAAGAAGATCGTTGACTAAATTATGCAGCGATATCAAATTTCTGTAGTTTTTTCTTGACGCTCTCCGTACTTGCTGTTTGGAGTCTTAGCAGCTCAGCATAAATACCATCACGCTTACGTGCCAGCTCGGTTGGTGCGCCCTGTTCGGCGATCTTGCCACCCTTCAAGCCAATGATCATGTCTACGCCCGCAATGGTGCTTAATCGGTGAGCAATAATGATCGTGGTGCGCCCCTTCATAAGACGTTCCAGCGCCTCCTGCACTTGATACTCGGCCTTTGCGTCAAGTGAGCTAGTTGCCTC
Organism: bacterium; assembly: GCA_020854115.1. Taxonomy (NCBI): domain Bacteria; species bacterium. The sequence goes on from JADZGC010000006.1 coordinate 23,759, forward strand.
ATCGAGAATGAGGATCGGTGGATTCTTGAGTAATGCGCGAGCAATAATAATACGTTGCTTTTGTCCGCCCGACAACCTGATACCGCGTTCACCCACCTCAGTCTTATACCCTTTCGGCAGTTCTTGTATAAAACCATCAGCATTTGCCATCTTCGCCGCCGCCTGCAATTCTGAGCGCGTGTAGTGACGCCCTAGACCATAGGCAATATTCTCTTCAATCGTGCCTGAAAACAGTGACGGGTCTTGGAATACAATTCCCACCTGCTTACGTAAGCTCTCCTGCGATACGCTCTGGATTGGCGTACCGTCGATCAGGATCTGACCCGACTGCGCTTCATAAAATCGCACAATCAGATTTGCGATCGTTGATTTGCCTTCACCACTCTCACCAACCAACGCGACCTTGCTATGTGCCGGGATAGCAAAGCTGGCATTGCGCAATACGGTGCCGCCCTTTTCATACGCAAATGTCACATTATCAAAACGAATTTCCCCACCCGATACCTTCAGAGACTGCGCCTTATCCACATCAGTAATCGCTGGTTCAGTACTCATCACCTCGAAATAATCGCGACTATCAGCCTGAGCACGCTGTATACCCTCGATCATAAAGCTCGCACCAAAAAGCGGAAACTGGGCTTGGTTCGATAGCGTAATCAAGAGCACGGCCGTACCAACCGAATATGCGCCGCCGAGCGCCTGCCAGGTGATGACAACAAAAATCAGGAAGAATATAACACCAAGAGCCAAGCGTCGATACATATCGTATCGATGCCACTCAATTGACTGATCACGAGCAATGTCCTCGATCTTACGCCGCTTACTCGCGAAGAAAGCCAGCTCCCCGGCCTCACGTACGAAGCTCTTGACGACACGTACTTGGCCTATTGATTCAACGAAGCGACCATTTGCCACATCAAGGCTCTGATTGATTCGCATCTGCTTCTTTTGATAGGCATTGCTCGATAAGTGCGTAATGTAAATGTAGCTCGGGAAGATGACGGTCAGTAGTAGTGCGATCGGCCACGAGTAAAGGGCAATCGCCACCAATGTCACAAAGGCCGTCAGAAAGAACTGTATAAAGTTATTTGCCAGAGCGTTCATAAGCTGCGATAAGCTAGCGATACTGCGCTCCAAACGGGCCGTGATCTTGCCGGTTTGCTCAGAGTCATAGTACTGAACCGGTAATCGCATCAAGTGATCGTAATACCGCTGCGAAAGCAGCGAATTAAGCTTCACTGCCATACGATCACCCAAATAACCATTCAGATTTGATAAAAACGCTACGAGAATCCCACTGACCAACATCAGCCCAAGCGGCACAATCGCATCACGAATAGTAATCGCCTCGCCTTGCATATAGCTCGTCATGAGATCTACCAACCACTTCGTCAGAAACGGCTGGACTAGATTGAGAGCAGCCAGCACGACCACAAATAAGGCAATAGCTATGTAGTATTTTTTCAAGCTCGAACTGTATTTGAGAATTCTAATGATGTCCTGCATAACTTCTTATTGTACGGTATAGCTTCCGTTTTTTACCACACCAAAGCTGCTACAATAGCGGCATGAAGCATTTGAAGACATACTTCGAAAAACTCCAGAAGCGCACCTTTCAAAAGGGCGATGTGCTATTGCATCAGGATGAGTCTGGCGAAGAAGTATACTTTGTGACCGATGGCTACCTCAAGGCCTACACCATCGCTGATGATGGTGATGAGAAACTCATTAGCATCCTCGGACCGGGCGACGTCATAAATCTTGAGTCTGTATTCTTCAAGGGGTATGCTCATCGGTATTATTTCGAAGCTCTCACCAGTGGCGTCATCAAGATAAAGGACACCAAATCCCTCGAGCAGGAGCTCACCAAGGACCCCGACGTACTCATGGGGCTCGTGCGTTACGTCATGGCACGCAATGATGAGCTTGCTCAAACCCTCGACAATATCTTGCAAGCCAAATCTGACACCAAGCTCGTGAATTATCTCGCGCTGCTCGTGCAACGCTTTGGTACCGAAGTACGTGATGGCATCATCACACTTCCATTCCCCCTGTCTCACGCTCAGCTCGCCAGCATGGTCGGTACGACGCGCGAGACGATGACCGTGCAGCTTCGTCAGCTTACTAAGGCTGGTGTCATCAAGCCCGCCAAGTCTGGACTTTTCCGCAATCGTCTCTCGGGCTTCGAGATTAATCTCGAAAAACTCCGCGAATTTACTGAGGTATAAATCACGTTCTCTACGCGCCGCGCTTAAGTGTATGACATGCTAAAATAACAACTATCTATGAAGCTTCCACGCAAAGCAATCATCGCCGCTGCTGGTATGGGCACTCGATTTCTCCCCCAGACAAAAGCCATGCCGAAGGAGATGCTGCCTATAATCGATAAGCCCGTCATTCAGTGGGTAGTCGAGGAAGCTGTCGCGGCAGGTGTCACTGACATCATTATCGTCACCGGCTCAACCAAACGAGCCATCGAGGATCATTTTGATCGAGCTATCGAGCTTGAAGAAGACCTCATCGCTAAAGGCAAAACCAAACAGGCTGAGCAGATCAAGCATATCGCCGAGATGGCAAACTTTATCTACGTACGTCAGAAAGGCCTCCCAGTCGGGAATGCACGTCCGATTCTCAATGCCGCCCATTTGATTGACGACGAACCGTTCTTTGTGTTTTTCGCCGACGATTTCTTCACTGGACAAACGCCACGCGCCGTCCAATTGCTTGAGCACTATAAGCGTACCCCAAAAAGCGTAATCGCACTCTACGAAGTGCCTCGCGAGGACACCAATAAGTACGGCATAGCCTCAGCCTCCCTAGATCATGACAATCTCTATGCCATTGACGCCCTAATCGAAAAACCAGGGCCCGACAAAGCACCATCAAACTTTGCCTCTATTGGAGGCTATCTTCTCACCCCTGAGATTCTGCCTCTTCTCCAAGCGCTTGAGCCTGCTCATGACGGCGAGATTCGCATTCCAGATGCCCTCAACACTCTCGCACGGCAAGGCGGGCTGTATGGCTGCCTCATCGAAGGGCAATTCCACGACACCGGATCACCAGAAGTCTATATCAAGACGATTATCGACGTAGCCTTAACTCATCCCGAGCTCTCCGACGACATTCGTTCTTACCTGCGTCATAAGCTGTAAATAAAAATCCCGGCAGCCTCCACGAAGGAAGACTGCCGGGTACGAACAGCTGAGATAGGCTCAGATTCGCCGCAATGGCCGCGGATTCAACAGAATCGCGCCAACACCCACAAGGATGGCACCAATCACTATCACAATCAGAGCAACCTGACCGGTGCTCGCGCCAGTGTAGACCAGCATCTCCGTCGATGATGCGCCGGGCTCAGCATCACTCTGTAGCTCGTCCGACTTAGACTGGACCACAGCATCTATGATGCCCAGCGCCACTGTAGTGGTGGCCGCAGGCGTAGAAGTGTTCGTCTCGGGCACGGACGTGCTCGCGGTGATCACCTCCTCGGACTCACTGGGGGGCAATGTCGTCGTCGAAGTACCGCAGATAGCTGCGGGCCAATCGACACCGATCGGCATTGTCTCGCCCTCATCATCTGGGTCCAGCAGATACACACTAACACCCCCGTGACGACTGGGCGACGAAATCCTGCTGCGTGAGTACGAATTGCAAGCGCTGGCTCTGGCCAGGCGACAACTCGTTGGTTGGCTGCATTTCTTCACCGAGCACGACATCGTAATACGCGACGTGATCGACGAAGGTTTTGACCAGATCGACAGTCGCCACTACGCCAGTGTCAGTACATGTCGTACTGCCTGCAATAGTCATGACCATGTTCTCCGCAGCCTGAGCGCCTGCTGGATGGAATCCTAGCAGCGCTCCGGTCGCGCTATCAGCAGCAGTCCTGCCAGCGAGATGATTCTGATGATTTTCTGAAGGTACATGTATCCTCACTTCGGGAGTATCGAGGGGTGTTTGGGAGATTGGCGCCATGAAACCTAAACTTAACTTTGAAGTGCGAAATACTGAGCTGTTTGTAATACTTGTGGTTCAAGACTAGTTTAGAAGCCCTGTAGTATGCTTCTAACAGATGGAGAACAAGTATCTCAAGCATTCACATACTTCTGAGGCTCAATTCAGACGAATTATCCGGTTGTTTTGCGAAGATATGACAGCCGTTCAAGTGGCATCCTTGACTGGCTTGAATCGTAATACAGTGAACCGTTTACTAACACACATCCGCCAGATGATTGCCCGCCATTGTGAAGCTACCTCCCCACTGTCTGGTGAGGTAGGGATAGATGAAAGCTACTTTGGCCCCAGGCGAATTCGGGGCAGACGTGGTCATGGTGCCGGCAAGAAGGTCGTTGTGTTTGGTTTGCTAAAGCGTCAGGGCAAAGTCTACACTCAAATTGTCCCCAATGTCAGTAGAGATACCTTAAAACAGATTGTACAAGCAAAAGTTGAGCCAGATAGCACCATCTACTCTGATGGCTGGAAGAGCTATGACGGGTTGGTGGATTGGAGCTATAAACGACACTACCGTGTCAATCACGGCGCCAATGAGTTTGTCAGAGGCAACAGTCACATTAACGGCATTGAAAACTTCTTGGGTATTGCCAAGGTGCGTCTAGCAAAGCTAAGAGGACTCAGACAAGATCATTTTAACCTCCATCTCAAGGAGTGTGAGTTCAGGTATAATATGCGTCATGAAGACATGTATCGCGAGCTACTTAAAATCTTACGAAAGGACGCTTCAGGCTAGGCTAAACTAGTCTTGAACCTAAGCTCACTACCAGAGGTAAATGAGCTATTCCTTGTCCGGACTGCTTATAGTCCACGTATGGTGATCCCACGGGGAGTCGAACCCCGGTTACCAGGATGAGAACCTGGCGTCCTAACCACTAGACGATGGGACCGAGAGATGAGCGAAGTGGCAAAAATTATTAGTATAATGACGCTTCCGAGGCTTGAGGCCCCATACTGCTAGTATGAGACCGAATTTTGAACTTTCATTTAAGAACCATATGAATATACCAGGTTTTACTAGATATTTCTAGACTTTACCCACCCATTTGTAGACCGTATGATAGGAGTTAAGCTTGGGGTGAGAGAAAGACATGGGGGTTGACGCAGAACACTGTACATTCGTATAATGTTCGCAGTAGTGATGTGTGCATCGAGTGGCACTGGCAGACAAGAAAAAGGTAGGCCTAGGGGCTTTACAGTCAGCCACTACGCTATATATAGTGTTATTAGCGAATTATTAAACGCTACATACACACAAAAATTCTTACGGGAGCAGTCTGTGAGGGGCTGAATACCGAATACTGTTCGTATAAATATGAGGAGGGTGACGATGCCATTTGAGCAAATAAAAAAGCGTAATGGGTCTGTTGTACCATTTGATAAGCAACGTATCGCCGATGCCATTCTGCGCGCTAGCCTATCTGTAGACGGCGAGATCGATGTCGAGCAGACACTTGCCCTAGCAGACACGGTAACCGAAAACCTGGCGGCAATTTTTGATGATCGTATGCCCGATGTCGAGACGATTCAGGATCTCGTCGAGCGCGAGCTGATGCGTCAGAGCTTCTTTCAGACCGCTCGTAGTTACATCCTCTATCGTGAAGCACACAAGCACCAACGAGAGGTAAGTCAGTCAGTGCAGGCTGCCAAGCTCGAGAAGTCTGCGCTTAAAGTTGCGCAGAAAGATGGCTCGACAGAAAACTTCAATGCCGAGAAGCTTCGCAAGACTATCACCCGTTTCACCGATGGACTCAACGTCGATATCGACGACATCACCGAAGCCGTGAAGACCAACCTGTATGACGGCATCACTGTCGAAGAGCTGTTTGACGCCATTGTGATGGTTGCGCGTAGCTTCATCGAGCGTGACACCGACTACACCAAACTAGCGGCACGTCTTCTCCTTCACAAGCTCCATCAGCATGTACTCGGCGAATCCGATGCTGACAAGATCCCGGCTGCCTACCGCAAAATGTTTGTCAAAAACATGAAGCGCGCTGTCAAAGAAAATCGCCTCCAGAAAGAAGTGCTCGACTTCGATCTCGAAACGCTTGCTGAGTATATGGATCTTGAGCGCGATCTACTCTTTGACTTCATGGGGCTACAAGTCCTCTATGACCGATATTTCTTGCGTGCAGCTGGAAGCGAGGACATCATCCTCGAGACACCTCAAGCCTTCTGGATGCGTGTCGCTATTGGAATGAGCCTCAACGAAGGTAGGGACAAGAACGAATGGGCCAAGAAATTCTATGACGTCATGTCCACCCATCGATATGTACCTTCGACCCCTACCCTCTTCCACTCAGGCACCACCTACCCACAACTCTCGTCGTGTTACCTCAATACCGTACAGGATGACCTCAACGACATCTTTAAGACCTTCTCCGACAATGCTCAGTTGTCGAAATACTCTGGCGGTATTGGCACCGACTGGACAAACATCCGTGCAACTGGCGCACTTATTAAAACTACAAATGTAAGCTCTCAGGGCGTTATCCCATTTCTCAAGATCTCTAACGATGTGACTGTCGCAATCAATCGCTCGGGCAAACGTCGCGGCGCCACCTGCGCTTACCTCGAAACCTGGCATCTTGATATCGAGGAATTTCTCGAGCTTCGTAAGAACACCGGCGACGAGCGTCGACGTACCCATGACATGGATACTGCAAACTGGATCCCCGATCTCTTCATGAAACGCGTACACGAAGGTGGCATGTGGACACTCTTCTCGCCAGATGAAGTACCGGATCTCCACCATATCTACGGTAAGAAGTTTGAAGAAGCTTACGAGCAATATGAGCGCATGGCCGACGAAGGTAAAGTCGAGGTATTCAAGCGAATCCCCGCAACTGATCTGTGGCGCAAGATGCTTACCATGCTCTTCGAGACCGGTCACCCATGGATCACATTCAAGGACCCATCCAATGTACGCTCCCCACAAGACCACGTCGGTGTCGTACACAACTCGAACCTCTGCACAGAAATAACGCTCAACAACTCAAGCGACGAGACGGCCGTTTGTAATCTCGGCTCAGTTAACCTCGGCCTGCATATCAAGGGCGAAGTCCTAGATCACGACAAAATCAAAGAAACTGTTACCTTAGCGATGCGCATGCTCGATAATGTCGTAGACCTCAACTTCTACCCAACCAAAGAGACCAAGAACAGCAACATGAAGCACCGTCCCGTTGGGCTTGGTATCATGGGGTTCCAGGACGCACTCTACCGATTCGACATCGATTTCGCATCCGAAGCAGCCGTTGAATTTGCAGACATCTCGATGGAGCTTGTATCATACTACGCGATTTCTGCCTCCTCTGATCTTGCCGCAGAACGTGGCGCCTACGAAAGCTTCAAGGGGAGCAAGTGGGATCGTGGTATCTTCCCTGTTGACACACTCGACCTACTCGAAGAAGAGCGCGGTCAGGAGATCGATGTCTCACGTGTCGGACGCCTCAACTGGGCACCGATCAAGGAGAAGGTTAAAAAGCAAGGGATGCGCAATTCCAACACCATGGCGATTGCTCCAACCGCAACCATCTCAAATATCGTCGGCTGCTACCCATGTATCGAGCCAATCTTCAAGAACCTCTATGTCAAGGCCAATATGTCCGGCGACTTCACTGTCATTAACCCCTACCTTGTCGAGGACCTCAAAGCTCTTGATCTCTGGAACGATGAGATGATCAAGAAGCTCAAATTCTACGATGGCTCAGTGCAGCAAATCTCAGAGATCCCAGTTAACCTCCGTGATAAGTACAAGGAAGTATTTGAGATTCCAGTAGAGTGGCTTATTCGCACCGCCGCCTATCGCGGTAAGTGGATCGATCAAAGTCAGTCACTCAATATCTTCTTGCGGGGCACCAGCGGCAAGATGCTCAACGATGCCTACACGCTAGCCTGGAAAATGGGGCTTAAGACAACCTACTACCTACGCTCGCTCGCAGCTAGTCAGGTCGAGAAGTCTACTATCAATACGTCTGAGTTCGGAGACACTCACAATCGTGACTTCAGCCCAAGCTCGCCAACCGAGACCATGAGTACTACAGCTATCATCAAAACAACCAGCGACAACGCTGCCGCAACCGCCATGGTGACAACAGCTACGAATGTTGCCACCGCAGTAACATCCGACATACCTACTTCCGGCATCATGTCGGATGCCTTGTTGGTAGCAAGTAACCAGGAAGCGCTCAAAGTCTGCTCGATTCTCGACCCAGACTGCGAAGCCTGCCAGTAAGGGATAATCCATGAGTATCATAAAGACCACCACCCGTCCGGACATTAACCAGCGCCGTATCATCAATGGATCTGATGCCGATGTCATCCAGCTACACCCGATGAAACACACATTTGCCTGGGAGGCCTACAACGCCGGCAACGCGAACCACTGGCTCCCAACAGAGATCACGATGATAAGCGATATTGAGCAACTCCGTGCTGGTCGCTTAACCGAAGATGAGCTCAAAGCCCTCAAGACAGTACTGGGCTTCTTTACAACGGCTGATTCGATCGCAGCAAACAATATTGTACTTGCACTCTACAAGCATATATCGAGCCCCGAATGTCGTATGTACCTCTTGCGACAAGGCTACGAGGAGGCCATTCACACACATGCCTACCAATACATCGTCGAGTCTCTCGGGCTCGACGGCGGCGAGATCTTTAACATGTATCGTGAAGTAGACGCCATCTACTCAAAGGCTGAGTTTATTCTCGGCTTCAATGAAGGTATTTTTGACCCGGAATTTAAAACTGGGACTTTTGAAAACGATCAAAAATTTCTCGAAAATCTCTGTGTCTTCTCGTTAATCCTTGAGGGCATATTCTTCTACAGCTCTTTTGCGGTCATGTTTGGTTTCCAGCGTCAAAATAAAATGATAGGTGCAGCCGAGCAAATCCAGTACATCATGCGCGATGAGACTCAGCACCTCAACTTCGGTATCAAGATGATCAATACCATCAAGGAAGAGCAGCCCGAGCTATGGACGCCAGAGTTCCAGCAACGCATCATTGACTTAGTGCGCAAGGCAACCGAGCTCGAATACACCTTCGCGACCGAGGTCTTTCCTCGCGGTATCTTTGGCATGAATGCAGACGGCTTCAAGCAATATATCGAGCACATCGCCGACCGTCGACTTCAGCGTGTGGGACTCCCGATTCAGTTCAAGTCAGAAAATCCCTTCCCATGGATGAGTGAAGCAATCGACCTAACAAAAGAAAAGAACTTCTTTGAAACACGTGTCACCGAGTACCAAACTGGCGGTACACTCAACTGGGATTAGTCAAACTTGCACCCACAGTGTTCATAACGGTCATGCTATACTATGAGTAACTAGTTATGGCAAGACAAAAATTTCACACCAAACACCAAGTACATCTCGATACCGCATCGAACGAGACTGCTTCAAGGGTGCCCAACCCAATGAAGATATCGGCTACCTATGCAAAACCTTGGTACAAGACTCGACGAGGCATTATCGGCATTATCAGTGCCACCGTTATTCTACTCGGCGGTGGCGTTGGTGCTTGGTATGTTTTAGCGCAAAAAAAACCAACCGACATTACGACCAGCCAACCAACCGCTTCGCCATCCCCTGAGCCAACCCCAATCCTCAAAGAGGCTCCACTTACTGGCACGCTCATCGATCCAGCTTTGATTACCAGGCCGGTCATAGGAGTCGTTATCGAAAATCTTGACCCAAATGCTCGGCCACAATCGGGCTTAAGCCAAGCCGGAGTGGTGTATGAGGCGCTTGCGGAGGGGGGCATTACGCGATATGTGGCATTCTACCAGACAGATCTACCGACCGATATTGGACCCGTTCGAAGCCTCCGCCCCGTGTTTTATCAGATGGGGATGGAATATGGTGCTCCTGTCGCACACGTAGGCGGCAGCACTGACGGCCTCGCACTAGCACGTAGCGGAAGCGGATTCAAAGACCTCGATCAGTTCTTCAATGCAAATTATTTCCGTCGTATCAACACGCGTTACGCACCACATAACGTCTATATATATGGCGAATCGCTCACCAAGCTCGTAGCTGACAAGGGCTGGGCTACACCGCCGACATTCACCCCCTGGAAACGCAAGGATGATGCCCCCTCCAACCAAGCAAATGCCACCAAGATTGTGGCCGACTTCTCAAGCCCGGGGTACATCGCAACGTTCCAATATGATTCCAGCTCAAATAGCTATGTGCGCTCAATAGGCGGCGTACCAGACCTAGATGCTGCAAACAGCAAAAAACAGATAAACCCCAAAACTGTAATCATTATCTATGCCCAAACTAGCTATGGCACACAACCCAATGGTAAGCCAAAAACTGACATCGACCTCATTGGTACTGGTAAAGCTGTCCTCTTCCAGGACGGAACAGCCACCGAATGTCGTTGGCAAAAAACATCTGATGCCGGTCGCTTAACACTCCTCGATACAAGCGGCCAAGAGCTCAGCCTCAATCGTGGTCAAAGTTGGGTCAGCATCCTCCCCACTGGGCGGGCAGCTAGCTGGCAATAAAAATAAGAAAATACCCACTCAAATCGAGACGGGTATTTTCTCTTCGGCCAGATCTAGTGACGTGAAGTTTTAGCGTGAGCGATGAGTAATCGCGTAGCCAACGCCCCAAGCTACCAGAGCAGCTACCAACGCAACAGCAATCGTTACGATGACGTTACCGGTAGGACCGGTTACAGGGAGGGTAGCACCAGCTACAACAGCTGGGATGCTTCCACCTTTACCTGGAGTATACATAGAGTTTCTCCTTACGTACTTTATAAAGGCATTTAGTGTTGTTGTTCGAACATACAAAACGAGGGCGGCTGAGATATTTCTCAGACTCACCCTCGTTGTACTACTGTATACTAACAAATTTTGTACTATTTGTCAACTATTTTCTTGACAGATTATTATCACCTGCCATACACTAGAAAGCACAACTATTTTAGGGGGGTGGAGATGCAATACAGCCGTTACAAATTACCTGTTATTACACTAACTGCTATATTTGTCTATATATCTGGAGCGTTACTGGCTCCTTTTTCTATTCCCGCCCAGCTCGTATCGAGGATTAGCGCCAGGCCAGATAACAACACCCCTCAGCAAAATCAACCCCGGGCAGATCAGGCTACCCCGCCACTTTCCCCACAGGCATCTTCCTCTGCTAGCCCCACGGCTTCTTCCACTGCAGCCCAAGCTTCAGGCCTACCAAAATCTGGCAATCCATTCATAGGGGAAAAACTGTACGTCAGCCCGTACAGTCCAGCTGCACGACAGCGGCAAGCCTGGGCTGGCTCTAGGCCAAGCGATGCAGCGCTTATGAACAAAATAGCAAGCAACCCTGTCGCGATCTGGCTCGGCGACTGGACGACGAACCCAAATGGCACCACGCGCTCGTTCATTAATGAAATACGCTCCGGAGGTGCCCTGCCCGTCTTTGTGTTATACAACATCCCAATCAGAGATTGCGGCAGCTATTCTGCCGGTGGTGCCTCCTCGGCGCAATCATATCAACAGTGGATACACGATATTCAAGCCGCCAGCGCTAATACAAAATCGATCTTTCTCCTTGAGCCAGATGCTCTGGCAGGGTGGGATTGCCTATCACCAGCCCAAAAAACAGAGCGAATCAATCTCTTACGATATGCCGTAGATACCCTCACAAGCAGCCCCAATCACTACGTGTACCTGGATGCAGGAAATGCCCGATGGCACACGGCAGCCGAAGTAGCCAATCGCTTAAAACAGGTCGGCACGCAACGACTAAGCGGCATCAGCATCAACATTTCCAACTTCCTCACTACTGAAGAAAGTCGCTCGTACGGACAACAAATCAGTCAGCTCAGTGGTGGGCTTGGTTTTGTCATCGATACGAGCCGCAATGGTCGTGGTCCTACCGCCGACCTAGACTGGTGCAATCCGCCCGACCGCGGACTCGGTGAAACACCAAAGGCCATGACCACAGACAGCCTCCATGCTCTCTTGTGGATCAAATACCCCGGAGAGTCAGATGGGTCGTGCAAAGGTGCTCCTACCGCTGGTGAGTGGTGGCCCGAATATGCTCTTGGGCTGGCAGCTCGAGCGAGCTTCTAAGCTCATCCCGCTATAATCTAGCGCTTTGTAAACTGGGCTTCAACCTGCGGCATTGTTTCACGAAGACCTTCTGAAATCGTTACAACCGGAATCTGCTCTTCATTAAGGATCTGCAATGTACGCTCCAGATCCTTAAGATTAGCAGCATAAGCACTTTCGCTTTGATCACTCACTTCGTGATATACCAGAATAAGCCATAGCTTGTTTTCCTTGGCAAATCGCACGGCTGCAGCTATCTCTTCCGGCTTCGTAGTGAGCTCCACATTCATAACCTTGAGATTGTATCGATCAAATTGCGCTGTATTATACCCCGTATCAGTACCTCGATGACTGCGATAACAGCTCTTTATGAGGGCCTCAGACCGTGCGTTTGTCCGTCCATATGGAGCAGCAAAATCGAACACACTCATGCCATAATAATCATTGAGGACGTCACGACTTGACGCGAGAGAGCTTCTCACTCCATCTTCGCCTATCGTCGACAGATCTTCATGCTGCGCACTATGTGAACCAATATCATGTCCGGCTTCAGCAAATTTCTTCAGTTGATCCGACTTGAGATAGGCCTTATCTCCGATCGCACCACTCACGACATACTGAGTAGTTTTCACGTTGTACTTAGAGAATAACGGCAGACCGTTTGTATATATTGACTCCCAACCGTCATCGAAGGTCAGGCTCACTAACCCACGCTCCAGCTGTGGCAGTTCAGTCTTTACGAGCCTCCAATTATCCACGTCAAGCGTGCCATTCTCGGTCAATGCGTGGCCTACCGCGATTTGCTCAGCATGTATGGGGATTACAATTTCATATCGCAATTTGAGCCACTTCCCATTTGTAGGCTCACCTTTACCTAGCTGGATGTACACATGGCCGCCATCGCTCTGCGTGATATCGGCAATTACATCACTATATGTGTCACTCTTATACCAGTGCTCAACGATGACCCGTTCGGCAGGCTTCACAGCCACAGCATTGCTAAGCCACTTCCCGTCACCACTCTTGCGGTTCCACATTATTATGCGTGCAGCATAGGCATCATCATATCCTCCAACAATTTCGAATTGTGCATTGTTTTCTCCGAAAGTATTTTTTTGCCATGATACACCACGAGTTGCGAATGACGGATCAGTGATAAGATTTTCTCCCTCGAGGGGCTGCGTGGCTGGATCTACATAGCTGATTTCTCGGTACAGTGGCTGCAATGGGCTCGCTTCGGTGAGCACGAGATACTGCGAATCGGCTGGAGTACAGATAGCATTATCAGCAATCTCTTGCTGCTTCTTATTTGAAGCAAGCAGTTGCGCTACTTGACCGCGAGCAAACGAGAATACAGGCATCAGGTGATACCCAAGAAATATTGCCGCCACCACATACATAAATATCTGGCCAAGCGTACGTTTCATTACGCGGCCTCCGCGATTTTATATCGGCGACCAGAGACACTCCATCCCTTAGAGTGCCCACGATGACGACGGAGAATGACTACTTCAACAAACGCTTTCAGATATACAAACATATTCGTAACTCTCAAGATATAGAAGAGTGGGAATGCAGTAAGTACCTTGAAACGCTTATGCACAACTGCGCCCATCACGGTACTTGCGAAGAACAGACCAGCGTCTATCAGAAATGTCAGCGCAATCGCCTGAGCAGCGCCACCACGGATCAGTAATAATGGCAGCAAGACGAGAACATTGAAGTAATACAGAAACATCTCAAGTATCTGATAGCCAAGATAAAAATCGATTCTTTGGGCACGCAAACCAACCTTACGATCGATAATGCCTCGCCAAAATCCACGATACCACCGTGTAATTTGCTTTACGTAATCACGGTAGTTCTTTGGATCTTGAGTTAGAGCGCGAGCCGTTGAGATATAGGCGATCTTACCAAGCCTATTTCGATGAATCTGCAAAGTAATATCAAAGTCTTCAGTGATGTTACCAGTCGTAAAATCAAGATGCTTTAAGATATCGGTACGAAAACAGCTCGTCGGACCTGGTATCACCGGAATAACTCCGAGCATATGCTGCACGCGACGCATAATCTCTTGCCCAAATGCATACTCATAGGCGCGATATCGTGATATCCAACCCCCATCTAACGACTTCACATAGCCTGCTGCAGCGACATATTTATCGCTATCGAGATTCTTACGAAAATCATCGAAGTAATTATTTTCAAACGTCGAATCAGCATCGGCGATATGGAGCCACTGATATGTACGCTCAATCTTAAAAGCCTTGATCGCCTTGAGAATAGCACCAGCTTTTCCTGAACGCTTGACGGTCAATACATTCTTTTTACCAATAAGTTCTTCTGCAAGCTTGACGGTGTTGTCAGTCGAGGCATCGTTGACAACATATATGTGCTTAGCGGGCATACCTGATTGTATAGCGGATTTGATGGTATGCTGAATCACCAGCTCCTCGTTGTGACCTGGGATCAATAATGCCAGCACCTGCTTCGGCTTATATGTAATAGGCAGGGTTAGCTCTGTGCCGTCAATCGGCGTTATAGTCTGGGCTACAAAAATCTGTTTCATCATAAGAAAATCACCTCTCCTTTTACTCTCTAGCGGTGAATAGGTGATAATACCAAATTTTTGTCTATTTGTCAATAGTCTTTATGCTTACGCTTGGCGTATAATAGTTGAATATGGCAACCCGTGCGCGCCACTCTGCTGGCTACACCATCATTGAAGCCTTGATAGGAATCACAATTCTGACCATGGTGACCCTTGCTCTATTTGCAGTCATGACCGCAAATCTCACCACCTTGTTTCAAAGTCGCGCGCGCGGTATCGCGCTCGCCATCGCTCAGGAAAAGCTTGAAAATCTAAAAAATCTTCCATACGATTCGCTCGCCACGCAATCCGGCACGATCTATCCAGCCGGAACTATCCCTGACAACGAAACGATTATTCGCAACGGACTGACATTTAAGGTACATACGGATATTCGTTACGTCGATAACAGCTACGATGGAAATGTCACCGGTACAGTTCAAGGCAAGCCTACCGATCTTTATTCATACGACTATAAAAAAGTGACTATCCAGGTCAGCACACCCACTGGCTCTGCGCAACTTGCAGAATTATCTTCGGATATCGCCGCCAAGGCTGCAGAAACTGCTGGGAATACTGGGGTTTTATTAATTAAGGCAATCAATGCGTCCGGTAATCCAGTAGAAGGAGCCACGGTACAGATCACCAATACCAACCCTAATCCAGATGTCGCAATTACTACCACTACCGATATCCAAGGCCAGGTCATCATCCCAAAGCTACCACCAGACACAAACCCCGGCTATCACGTCACGGTATCAAAGGCAGGTTATAGTAGCGACCAAACATTCGCCATCGACGCCCAGCACCCTACTCCCGCAAACCCTGACTTTGCTATGCTCGCACAGCAAATCACAACCAAAACGTTTACCATAGACCAGTTAGCTAACCTTTCTCTCAATATAATCGATCAAGCAGGCAATCCGCTCATTAGTCAAAGCGTATCAACCCACGGCCAGAAAATAACCAATAATACGCCGGTTGTATACAAAATTTCGCAAACCATCAGTACCGATTCACAAGGAGTGGTCCAGTTTAATCTGATTGACTGGGACAGTTACACCCTATCGATCCCGGGATACACGATCTTGAGTACAAGCCCTTTGGCTCCAATTACAGTAGCTCCCAACACTCTCGTCACCGCCTCGGTCATAGCTGCGACATCACCGACACTATTCCCCATCATTACTTCTGTCACGCCGGCGAACAGCGCACCAAGCGCCAATGTAACGATCGACGTAACAGGTTCAAATTTTAACGACTCATCAACAATAATTCTGAGAAAATCAGGTGAGCCAGATCGGTCGGCCACAAGCGTGACATATACCGGTCCCGACACGCTGAGCGGAATCTTTGACCTTTCATCTGCCAATGGAAGTTACGACCTACTGATTACTACCAGTGGTCGGACAACGACACAAAAAAATGCCGTGGTGGTTTCACCATGAAAAAACGTGGCTATACGCTTATCGAATTGCTTGTCGTTACGCCAATACTGGTCATTGCCAGCTTTATTGCATTTATTATCATCTTGCGTGGCTGGCAAGCCTACCAACTGAGCGTAGCGCAAGCTGATGCAAGTTATATTTTAACGAATTCTCTAGACCGCGTTAGTCGTGTCCTCAGATCTACCAATACCATTATCGCCGCCACCGATAATGATCTCACCGTCGAATCATATTTTAGTCCGCGTGATAGCGTTCCTGATCACGCTCGATACTATCTACAGAATGGCAAGCTACTAGTTGATGTTACTCCAGCCAGTGGTACGGCCCCAAATTTCACATATAATCCTGCTGACACCCGTACGATCACCATTACCAGTACCACAAACATCGACGGACAACCACTCTTTAAGTATTATGACCAAAATGGCGCGTCGCTTTCATCCCCATACACCCTCACTGCAATTACCAAAATCGAGATTACTCTATCGGTCAACCCTAAGCCGTCAGTCCTGAAGACTAATCAAGTAACGAGCACACAGGTGCAGCTTCGAAACAGAAAGACTAACTTATGAGCAAGTACCCTCTCGCAAACGCCAAAGGTATGTCCTTATACCAGGTCATTATCACGTCAACCATAATGCTCGCAATCTGCGTGGCGGTTGCAACCTTAGTATTTGCAGCATTACGTTTTAGTCGCACCACGGCACGTGCTGTTTCGGCTACCTACATCGCTGAAGCTGGAATCAATTATTACCTCTGGCATTTGAGCCATAACGTCACTGATTATTGTGACGGCAATCCATGTGGTACCCTAGGTTCATCCGGGTATGGTCCATTCACATACGACTATACAAATGATAATGGTCAAAAACTCGGTTCTTATAGTATCTATGTCAAGCCTCCGTCTGGCTCAACGGGCTATGTAACCATTACCTCCGTGGGGACGGCAATCGGCGGCACCCAAAAGCGTACGCTACAAGCAGCTATCGCAATCCCCTCCTTTGCTCAATATTCCATACTCACAAACACAGAAATTTGGATAGGCCCAAATGAAACCGTAGACGGCGCATTGCACAGCAATATAGGCGTCCACTTCGACGGCATCGGCAATGATACGATTTCTTCTGCCCAGGCAAGCTATAACCCAAGCAGTCAATTCGGCGGGAATGGATCCACTCAGAACGGCGTCTGGGGTAATGGGACACCAAACAATCTGTGGAAGTACCCCGTACCCCCGGTCGACTTTCAGTCTGTCACTACCGATCTCGTAAAATTTAAAGCTGACGCTCAGTCTGGCGGTGCATACCTATCCCCCACAAGCCCAAGTAATCCAACAAGTAAGCTAGGGTATTATCTTGAACTCCGTGGTGATGGCGGGATTGATGTTTATCGACTCACCCGTGAACAATGTACAAGTACAAATCGAACATTCGTACAAACCTTAGCTCACCCTGCAAACAATCAGCTATTTGTCGAAGATAATGTCTGGATTAGATCTAAACCTGGAGAGACGATGCCCGGCCGTCTCACTATTGCCGCAGCTTACTTGCCCGCAAACGCGAGTACGTACAAAACCATTACCATTATGGGAGATATCAAATACACAGCAAAAGATGGATCGGCTGCATTAGGACTCATCGCACAGAAAGATGTAAAGGTATCTCGTCAAGCACCGTCCACACTTGAAATAAATGGCGCCCTACTCGCCCAAAATGGCCATGTCTGGTACCAAAAAAACACCCTCAGTGGCACCTCCTGTAATCAGTCGGTCAAAACCAGTATCTCTCTATATGGTGCGATCGCGACAAATCAATATTGGACTTGGACGTACGTAACGGGATCAAATGGTAACTACATTACAATCGATGGCTACAATACGACGACGAACAGCTACGACAAGAACCTACGCCTAACCCCGCCACCATCATTTCCGCTTACTGGTAGCTTCTCGATTCTCAATTATCGTGAACTTCTCCAGGGTCCGTAAGGAGCTAGAACACTTAAAGTACAGCGTTGAGTTTACGCAGACGAACAAGTGACTCCTTAATCGTCAACGTATGAATAGTTTCAAATAAGCCCGGCGCAGCTGTTCTACCGGTAATCCCAATACGAATCGTCGAGAAGAAATCACCGACTTTAATACCCTCACGCCCAACCACATCACGCAAGGCCTGCTCTATCGCTAATTCAGTATCATCACACTCTGCTAACGCAGCAATCGCAAGCTCGATATAACTTTTGACCGTATCTACTGCCAGCTTCTTGGTCGCCAACTCTGCTGACTGCTTCGGTCTTGGCTGACTGAAGAAAAAGCCAACTACATCGGGTAGCTCCGCAAAAGACTTGATACGATCCCGCTCAAGGAGCACAACCTCGCGCAAATTATCCCCCACCTTGACCCCCGCCGCATGCAATTCTCTCTCAGCTCTTTTTACATATTCATCCTCCGTAAGTTTCTCACGGATATACACGCCATTCAGCCAATTCAAGCGCTCCATATCAAACTTCGCCGGGCTCTTCTGGATTCTATCCAATGAGAACTTCTCGATCATTTCTTCGAGCGTGAATACCTCTTGCTCAGTACCATCATTCCATCCGAGCAACGCGAGAAAATTCAATAATGCCTCGGGAAGATAGCCCTTCTCGCGATATTGAAGAGCATCAGTATCACCATGACGCTTAGACAACTTTGACCCATCATTTCCAAGAATAACCGGCAGATGCGCCCAAACAGGTCGATCGTAACCCAAGGCATCATAGAGCAAGGCATGCTTGGGCATCGAACTAATAAATTCATCGCCGCGCATGACATGGGAGATCTGCATATGATGATCATCAACAATATTTGCAAAATTGTACGTCGGAAACCCATCAGCCTTCATAAGAATAAAGTCATCAACAACCGACAGTGCAGCCGATCCCTGACCCCGCACCTCGTCCTGCCATGATACCTCATGAATACCCAAGTGCTTCCCAACCGCCTCAATATCCAAACGAATTGGTAGCGCACCCGAATCTCCTGCCCGACCGTTCGCTGGTTCCATAGAGCGTCGATAGACAAAAGGTCGTTTCTCGGCGATTGCCGCATCACGCAAGACGATAAATTCATCAGGTGCAATTATGCTTTTGTATGCCAGGCCAGCATCGACTAGCTGTTGCACAACCTCACCATACTTTGGCAATCGTTCTGACTGGATATAGGGACCGACGTCACCAGTGTGCTCCCCGGCCCAATAGCCTTCATCAGGCCGCAGTCCAAGCCAATCGAGAACCTCGACTATCTGCCCGACGCCAGCTTCCACGAACCGCTCTCGATCAGTATCTTCGAGCCGCAAGATAAATGTACCATTGTGTCGCTTCGCAAAAAGAAAATTAAATAATGCGGTACGCACTCCACCAATATGCAAAAACCCCGTCGGTGACGGGCAAAAACGGACACGTACTGGATGCTTACTCATACCGGCATTATATCAGATCAGATTAGCCCAATAGGCCTTCTGGGCTGGTTTCAACCCAACCACTCCCTGTCACCTGCTTATAGAAAACAACCTTACTAACCATCTCCTCCGGATCGTAAGTATGCTCAATGCGCGACGCCGCACCACGATGTGCGTAATGTGTCTTCGTACCAGATACCGCCGGGTGAGTTATGCGATCGATCTTATATGACTCACCAGCCTTATCAAACCATATCGTGTCTCTAGTTTGTTCGAGACGAGGATTGTCGGGAAGTGGTTCACTGATTTTCTTATGCTGCGAAAGTGTGTATTTTTGATCAATTAAGTCAACGAGGTCTTCCCACCCACGCTGATTCATAAGCTTGTCGCAACACGAATTATTTGATCTTGATCCAAGCCATGGTCCCCCTCTATCTTGTACATAATGCCATGATTCACCCAGGCCGCCTGATTATTACCGTAGATATAAATGGTCAGCCCTTGCGCCTGCAAAGCGAGATAATCTTGTGACTTCACAAGGATATACTGCTCGAGCAACGCTTGAGAATCCCATTCCGTCTTCTGTTGACTCACAATCATTGCCTTATCTTGATTCTGAAGCTTGTAGATAAGTGAGCCATCACCAGAAGTTACATCACGCGTCACTACCCAGCCACTCGGTAAGTATGCGGGGGCCGCTGCCTCAACACCCGATCGTACGCTGGCAAGCTTGAGAGCGAAGGCGGGATAATTTGATTGCCACAAATACGCACCAAGCATCACGAAGGCCATTACACTCATCACGAGCGCCAAAGGGCGGGCCACACCAGGTGTAGCTGCGGGTTGAGCAATGGCCGGAGCCGTATCACCTAACGCGAGCTTAAGGGCGTCATCTCTGCTCATCACCGGCGTTATTTTTGGTGCCTCAGGAGCGACTGAAGCAGGAGCTGCTGTTGCTGCCGGCTGTACTGATGGCTGAGGCGCTGTAGCAATTGGAGCTGGAGAGGTTGCTACGGGTGAGGTTGGTAATGCCGTTGGGGCCGCTATAGTATCCACCTGTAGAACAGCGCGAGGCGCGATATCTACCATTGACTTGCCTTGCTGTGTCGGGAGTACAGTTGGTACAGATACAGGTTCGACAACTGGTGCCGTTGTTTGCGACATGGCTTGCAGCTGACTGTCCGACAAAACTGCTTCATCCTTACTATCTAATGATGGAATTTCAGATGCAACTTGCTCTTTGTATTCAGCTGGTGCTACGGATGCTGGCATAGATACAGGTGGAGTCGGCGTTGATGCAAGGGGTTGCGCAGGGCTTGTCGGAGCTTGAGCTACCACAGGCATTGGAGCTTGGACTGTAGGAGCCGGTGACGGCGTGGGCTGTGGCGGTAATGCAGGAGCAGCATTCGAAGCTGACACCGGAGCTGCACTAGGCATAGATACAGGGACCGTTGCGGATGGCGCGCCGGGCTGTACAGGACTCTCTACTGGCGCTACTGGAGTGGTGACCACAGACGCCGGCACTTGCATGGGTGCAGGCGGTAGGGTTTGTGCTATTTGCGGGTCCGAAACTACACCCGAAGCAGCTGACTGCTGCGAGACAGGATTTGGCGGTGGGGTCTGATTAACGGAGGGCGAGGGTGTGGGTGTGGGTGTGGGTGTGGGTGTGGGTGTGGGTGTGGGTGTGGGTGTGGGCACGGAGCTAACGGACTGTGGTGGCGCCCCAGCTGCTTGATTAGGAGGTGCGGGCATGTTAGCGGGAGTAGCAGGAGCCGGAGCAACCGGTGCTTCCTCCTTCGGCGGCTCTGCTAATCCAACCTTCTGCAGGTAGGCATCACTCTCTTGCTTGTCAGCGGTCTCCCAAGGCGTACCGCAATTAGCACAGAACACCTTACCGGCTATGACGACGCGATCTTTTTCCTCACAGTCTGGACACTGCCTCATACCACTCCTGTACCACTTATGTTAATCACATTATGCCAGGAGTGACCATAAGCGTAAAGTAGTTTAGCGGAGCTTTTTTGACTTGCCAGCTAGATAAACCCACCAAATGAAGGGAATTATCATCAAGCTTTTCCGTATGTCTGTCGGGCGCATCAGTACACGCCAGAACCACTCAAGGCCAGTATGGCGCATCCAGTGCGGTGCCCGCTTAATACTTCCGCCCATTTCGTCGTAATCAAACGTTCCGCCCTCCCCAATCAAGACTCGTGCCAAATGATCTGATTTGTGAGTAGCCATAAAGAGCTCTTGCTTCGGATGCCCAAGCGCTACAAACAATATGTCTAATTTGGTAGTCTGAATACGCTCGACAAGCTTTACCTCTGCCTTAGGGGAGAAGAATCCCCGCCAAACACCCCCGATTTGCAATAACGGATATCGCTCGGTTAAGGAAGATTCTATGCGCTTCGGATCACGCCCGCCGAGCACGCCAATCCTCCAGCCATTCTGAGCTGCCTGCACCAATAGCCTATGAGTCGTATCAACTCCCGAACCACGCTCCGGAATAACTGACGAAATCCATGAGGAATTTTGGATATTTTGCAACAAGCTCTTAACCCACTGCCACAGCGAATGTTTGGACATATACAAAT
Organism: bacterium; assembly: GCA_020854115.1. Lineage (NCBI taxonomy): Bacteria > bacterium. Next base: position 45,910 of record JADZGC010000006.1, read on the forward strand.
AGCTCGCTGCCCACTGCACACCAATCCCATCGGCAATCACTAAGTCTGCCTCATTTATCGCCTGTCTTACTTGTTCATCACGCCGAGCACTCGCAAAAAATGTCACATATGGCTTCACGTAGCGATAACTCTGCCCTCTCCGTACCTGCACTGCTCGCTCGATTCGCCCCAAGATTTCTGGCTCGGTCAGCGGGTCAAATTCAAGATCAAGTATCGATATACGTTGGCTCATTGTCCGTGCACCTCATGGATCACGGCCGACAACCGAGTACGGAATAGCTCTGGACGATACTGCCGAGCTGCTTTACGCAACGCATGGGCATTCCATTGCTTCTTTTTGCAGACCGCCATTGCTTGACTCAGAGATTCGACAGTTGGTTCATCGTACAGAATACCGCTCTTCCCATCAGTAATAGTTTCAGCAACGCCACCCGCCCGCAAAGCAACAACTGGTGTACCGCAACCAAGTGCCTCAACTGGCGCAATACCGAAGTCTTCAATCGAGCAAAATAAAAATCCGCGCGCAGCCGACATCACGCGCCATTTTTCTTGATCATCAACTCGACCGCGAAACTCGATATTCTTTAGTCCGGCCGCGAGCTGCATCAAGCGCTCTTTATCAGGGCCATCCCCCACGATTACAAGTCTCTCACCACTTTTGCGACATGCCTCAATTGCTAAGTTTATATTTTTATATACGCTCAAGACTGAGACAATCACCCAATAGTCTTCCCGATCAACCGCGATCGTCGGAGGCTGTTCGACAGGCGGCATGATGACCTCCGCCTGTCGATGATAAAATTTCTTGATTCGCCGAGCAATCGTTTCACTGATTGCTACAAAGTCCCGCTGCGACGACTGAGCAGAATAATAATCCCAAAGTCGCAAGGCGCTCACGATACGAGTAACATATAGCTTTACGAACGGATTTGATGTCCTCTGATTCATAGCCTGTGGCCAACTATCCCAGAGCATTCGAGCCGGTGAGTAGCAATATACCACGCAGCGCTGTCGTGGCTGCAAGCGCACATTCTTCACCCACGCCGATGAGGCTGCCAAAACGATATCATAGCCTCGTGTATCAATCCGCTCGACAGCACGACGCACCCACGGAAGTAGTAAGTAGGGGTGTCGTTTCAAGAAGCCAGGAAAATACTGTAAAAAACTAACCTTCACTCGACGCCCGCGCAATCGTGACCCAAACATCCGCCTGTTATAAATCAAGGTCGCCACATCAGCCTCTGGGTACATCTTCAAAAGCTCATACAACACCAATTCGGCGCCGCCGTTTTTGACATTGAGCCAATCATGCAGTATCAGCATTTTTGTTGAATTACGCGCCATCATGCCCCCGCTCACGCCCAGCACCATAGCTCAAGCCGGCGAGGGCCCACCAAATAATCGCTAGCGTTGAATCAGCCCAGGTGTGTAGGAATAGATTTGCGATCAAAATACCAACCAGACTTGCAAATAATACTTTTGAAACGCGGTCGCTCGCAAGCCACCACGTCCGCCATAGCTCGACAACCAGCATCGCATAGGTAGCAGCTCCAAACCAACCAACTTCGAGAAGCAGCTGCACAAACCAATTCTCAGTTACGACAAAATTACCACCATACTTACTCGCCGGTCCGGCAGAGCCAAACCCTTGCCCGAAAGGACTCTGAGCGACCAGTTGCATCCCCTGCTGCCACGCATACACGTGCCCCTCATCTGAACCAATGATTACCCCCCCCTGATTAACCTCGCCGCGGCTAAAGTAGCGCTGAATAAACGACCCCGGCACGCGCACGAGCTCTTGTACCCAAGTCCAGACTGCCATAGTTGATATCACACCCATCAGTACATACCATGGTTGATATTTACGAGGAACGTACAGCCCCAGAAGAACCAGACATGCGATCAAGAGACCAATCATGGCACTACGCGAGAAGGTCACAGCTAATGCCGCCGCTGCGATCACCGCGCCACTCGCAGCGGTTAAGCGTTTCTGGCGTTGTTCTGCGGTCAGTGCGATTGCTAGTAGCCATAATGTCGGTAATATGAGATAGGCACCCAGCTGATTCGGACCCCCCAATGTAGCAAATGTGCGACCGAATTCACCCCCAAAGTTCACACTCTGATAGGCATTAATAGTGTCTGATGAATACCCAACTGATTGCAGCCACGCGGTTGGAACAATGAAAAACTGAATCAAGGCCAAAACCGATACCACGAGCGCTACACCAAGCACCAAGGCACGCACCCGACGCCACCGTACAATCGAAGCAAATGGCTGTACCGCTAGAAACAGAACCCACGGCAAGACTGTTGTCTTAACTCCTGCAAAGAACGCGATGGAAAGATCCAAGCCTGCATGAGTGAATGCGCCGACAACACCAAACAGTATCGTGGCTAGCACGAGCCAGTTGGCCGGCCGATATACCCATTGCCAGCCATCATAGACACTCTTTATGAGCGCCAGGAAGCACAAAGCAATAATCAAAACTTCTTTCCAGCTAGCAAATATAAGCTGTGAGCCGATAAAATATCCCAGTACCACCACTACAAAAGCATGAAATGGCATGCCGATCAAAAGCGCATACACAATACCACGCGCTATAGCCTGCAGGGATGCCCCAGAAATGAGACGATTACTTTGACTCTGAGAGGGGTGCTTTTTGGTCGTTCGGCGTGGCATACGTAGCTAGCCTATCGATTACTCATCACACTACGAATGTAGTCATCAAGATTTTCGAGCGCAATGCCAGTACCGCGTGCGACGGCCAGCATGGGCTCGTCTGCTACATACGCCGGTACACCAGTTACTTTTGTCATCAACTTGTCGATATTGCGCAAGAGCGAACCCCCACCAGTCATCACCATACCTCGATCGATGATGTCAGAACTCAGCTCCGGTGGCGTTTGCTCGAGTACAGCCTTGACTGCGGCAATAATGCCGTCCAGCTCATCACTCATTGCCTGAGTGACTTCATCGCTATCGAGCTTAATCGTCTTTGGAAGCCCGGCAATCATATCTCTCCCCCGGATTTGCATCGTCAGCGGCACTTCAAGCGGCAGGGCGGACCCTATCTGCTTCTTGATGTCTTCGGCGGTTTGATCACCAATTATCAGGCCATATTTTCGACGGATATAGTCCGCAATCGCCATATCAATCTTATTGCCACCAATGCGTACTGAGTTTTGAGCAACAATGCCACCGAGCGACAAGATCGCTACCTCGGTCGTACCGCCACCAATATCAACAATCAGATTCCCGGCCGGCGCGGCAATTGGCACGCCTGCGCCAATTGCCGCCGCAACTGGCTCGCGAATAATGTGGGCTTTTTTAGCCCCCGCCGCTAAAGCTGCATCTATCACAGCTCGCCGCTCAGTCGAAGTAACCCCGGCTGGCACTGAAATCATGAGCTCGGGACGCGCCAAGCGAATGCTGCCCGACACTTTATCGATGAAAAATTTCAGCATTGCTTGCGTTATTCGATAGTCCGCGATCACACCTTCGCGCAGTGGACGACTGGCCGTAATGATGTCTGGCGTGCGACCAAGCATTTCCTTGGCCTCGTTCCCAATCGCCACGATGCGATTATCATCAACCGAAACCGCCACCACACTTGGCTCGTTGGCAACAATTCCCTTCTTAGGCACGTACACAAGCACATTTGCCGTACCTAGATCTATCGCTATTCGCTTTCGATGCATATATACTATTGTACCTGATTTCCTGTCTCACTACAGCTCGAGAAGAAAGTAAGATAATCACAAGAAATGATTGTATAATGAAGCGTAACCACACTATGGTGATCTCACAAACTACCCGAAACTTCTTGATCTACCTCTTCGGAGGTGTAATTGTCGTATTTGGTACTATTTTACTCGGCGCCCTTGCTACTGGCTGGCAATATGACTTCGCGACAGGAGAACTGCGCGAAACTGGCCTCATTATCATGAATAGCGAGCCCTCTGGTGCCAATATCTCTCTCAATGACACTTCAATAAAGCAACAAACTCCCTATAGAGCCACCAATGTGTTGCCCGGTAATTATACCGTCAAGTATGAGGAGGCAGGCTATCGGCCTTGGGTTAAGAAAACCTCGGTCGAGGCTGAGCGGGTAAGCTTTGCCGACTATGCTTGGCTCATCCCCGAGCAAGTACCAACACGACTCCGCTACCCAGATAATAAAATTGTTTCGGCTACCCAGAGTATTGATCGCAAGCGCTTTGCCTTTGTAGAGCCCACATCCAAAACTGATGAGTCAGGAGCGACCATCCCTACAGCCCCGCGGATCTTGTACGCGCCTGACCTCGCACGAGATCCCGAGATCCTATACACACCGCCCACCCCTACTAGTGAGGAGCCGGGGGCTATCGTCATCGATTCGCTCAGTATCAATACCGACGCTACATGGCTACTAGCCCGTCAAACCACATCGGATACAAATATAACCTGGCTACTTATTCCCACCAATCCAAATGATGTGCGTGAAAAAACTATAAACCTCACTCAGCTCACCCCCATTCAACCAACTTGGGTGGGTTGGTCTGATGGTGAGGCAAATGAATTGTATCTCATTCTGAACGGTTCCCTGCGTCGCCTTACTTTAAACGACAAGCGATTGAGCGACTCGATCGCAGACGGCGTACAAGCTGCCAAATGGGACAATACACACCTCCTAACCGTGGAAGTATTGGCCGACGGACTACGTTGGCTCCGGGTGCGCAGCAAAGACCAGCTCAACAGTCCCGAGACTATCCACCAGGTTGCTACGAGCTCCAGCTACACAATGCAATACTTCAAACTTCTCGGCGATGACTATACCGCCATCCTGCCTGATAGCACTAAGCAACTACTAGTGACTCGTCACATATTTAATAACCCAAGCGAACGGGTTACGAGCATTAGCGGTAAAGACATAGCGTCATTTACCGTCAATCGCAGCGGTCGATATATAGTCATGAATGAAAAGAATCGTATGTTTACTATCGATCTGGAACGCAATCAGCGTTTCCGCTACGGGACCAGCCTATTGGGGCTGGCATCTTGGCAATGGATGAATGATCAGCACTTAGCGATCATCACAAATAATCAGCTGCGACTGATCGATTATGATGGACAAAACAATGAACTCCTCAGCACAATTATCAATCAACAATCACCGATTCTTTTCTGGGACAATAAGTCAATTTTGAGCTTCGTGCGACCAGGCGGCAATGAGTCAGCTAGACCACGCCTGACGCACTTTTTCTTACTGCCCGACAAGATCCTAGAATAAGAAAAACCTCGTACTATGTACGAAGTTTTTCTGGTGTATTTATTGTACCAAGTTAGAACCTATTTCCAAAATCGTTGAGCGAATGAATCAGCCCCACCACCGCTCGCTTCGCTCGCGTGTCCCGCAGAAAAAAATGTTCCTTGCATTCTCGATTTGGCGGGGGGTGAATTTCTTCCTAAAAAAGAAAGGACATTTTTTCTGCGGGACTCTGCCCTCAATGAATCGGGCAGGTGGTGGGGCTTCAATGCGGACTCGGTTTTGCCAAACTATTTTTCTGGGGATTTGGATTTGGCAAAACCGAGACTGAATTTCCCGCGCGGAGGAGGGGTCTGGGGAGGAATCCGCGCGGGGTTTCGGAATCCGTTTTGGGTAGGGCGGGCTA
>JADZGC010000007.1 GCA_020854115.1 bacterium
ACATTTCTTCAGCGATAGCCTGTCGAGCGGCTCGGCGGCGTGGATTTTGATAACGCCAGAATACCTGCATCCAGCGGGGCCCCTCTATAACCATGAAGAAAGTCAGGGTGAAGATGGTGATGAGCGCAATGACTCCCGAGGCGATATTGCCAAGCCAAGCACCAGCGTTGCTGAGGCTGCCGAGTATCTTGTCTTGGTTATTTGTGACGACCTCGTTGATATTTAGGTTGCGCAAGAGCGAGCCAAAGGCGGTGTTTGACTCAATAAGGTTGCTCCAATAGGCGGGGAAGTTGCGGACGAGATTTGAGAGTTGTTCGATGAGCGGAGGGGTCAATACGACGATCATGTATATAAATAGGAGTAAGCAGGCTAAAAGCAGTATGAAGAGCGCGAGCCCTCGATTCTTGCGGGGCATGAAGCGAGCAAGCCAGTCAGTAGCCGGCGTTACGGCGAGCGCTAGGAAGAAGGAGATTGCTAGCCAGATGAGCTGAGTATGCAGAATGAGTATCGTCTCGATCGCCACAACGAAAAGAACTATTGTCATAAGGATGCGCACGACGGTACGCGTACTAATGACGAGCTCGGTTTTATTGTGTCGGGTGGGTTTGCCTGTCATATGTCTCTATTGTACTCGATTTGTGTTCATTTTGCTCGAGGCTTTTTCCATGAATAATGCATTGCTACATGTAAATTTTTCACATAACGCTCATGCTGGTATGGTAAGATAAGAAAGTAAATTGGGGGTGTATGCGCCAAGGTTATCAACGACAAATACCGAGACAGAATAAGAACGGCCGGACTACGAAGATAGTTGGGCTGTTGTTGATTGTTGTAGTTGTGATTGCTGGTGGAGCTGCTATATGGCGCTCGCGTACGAGCTCGAAGCTCGCCGGACAGATGGATTATCAGGGGAATAACCCCCAGACCGAGCTAGGGAATGAGTCGAAACGCGACGACAGCGCGAGTAATACCGATACGCAAAATAAAGTGCTGACTTCTCAGGCCGTGCAGCCGTCAAACGCGAGTGTCCCGAAGCCCACGCTCATGAAGTCGAGCGGCAATAATGGGCCGGTGCCGGTCGGCGCCATCATTGAGTTCACCTGCCTTGCCCCAACGGGGTATAATTGTAGCGTAGAGCTTAAGGGGAATAAGACAATCACACTTGATGAGAAGTCAATCGAAGATAATCGTGGTCAGACCGGTGCAGGCTGGGAATGGACGAGCGAGAAAGGCTCGTGGACTATCGTAGCCGCACTGAAAGATTCGAATGGAAATACTAACTCGAGTGATAGTCAAAGTCTGGAGGTCAAGTAAGTGAAGAGCGTGTTGCACATACTTCGGAGGGTGAGCTTACTTATTGGCGCCGTGTCTGCATCGCTGTTGTTGTTCGCTGGTGGGCATGCGCAAGCTGCGACGAATGGCCGCATGATCGACGATACGGTGTTCGACGCATCAAGTACAATGAGCGCTGCGGATATCCAGAATTTCCTCAATAGTTTCCCGAACAGTTGTCTCAAGAATTGGACCGACGATATGCCCGTGGCGGATCCGACGACGGCGTACTTTAACTATTCTGGTACCGGGACGGCAGCTCAGATCATTCGTCGTGTGGCAGACAATTATGGGATTAATCCTCGTGTTCTCCTTACGAAGCTCGAGCAGGAGGAGAATCTTGTAACTGGTAACGCGGGTTGTCAGATGTGGCGACTCGCGAGTGCGGTAGGTTTTCACTGTTATGACGGGGCAAATCCACGTACGACTGTGTATCGCGGGGTGACCATTCAGACGTGCGTGGATCAGGATGCAAACATGGGTGTTGGTCGACAGCTTTCGAAGGGGGGATGGCTCTTGAAGTGGGCGAAGGAGCGCGCAAATGGTAACTTAAGCTGGCTCGTGCCAGAAGATGCGGCGTACACCTACAACGGCCCGATGACACAGGGGAATCGCAAGCGGTGTGGTTCGTGCAATACGATTTATTATGACGGCTACTGGAATGGCGTATATCTCGAGACGGGAGCTACGGCAAGTCTCTACAACTACACCCCGTATCTCAATCAAGCTTTTGACGAGATCTGGGAAGGCTGGTGGGGGGCTGGGAGTACTGTAGGAGTGCCATACCAGTGGCAATACGTTGGCCAAAGCTCATCGAGTGGGGCTATTCAAGGAGCAACGCAAAAATCAACCTGGACTGTTTCAGCTAGGAATACAGGCAATACAATATGGACCAAGAGTGGATCTAACCCGATTAGGCTTGGAACAACTCGGTCGCTTGATCGATCAAGTCAATTTTGGGATTCATCTTGGCCGTCATGCAATAGGGCTGCTTTATTAAACGAGGAAAGTGTCGCACCAGGGCAAGTTGGTACTTTTACGTTTATTACTCAGGCTCCAGGCGTAGTCGGGAACTATAATGAGTATTTCAACCTTGTAGCAGAAGGCATTACGTGGCTCAATGATCCGGGGTTATACTTTGGTATATCTGTCTCGAGTGCAAACATATCTGGCACCATAGTCTCGAATACCTTGCCCACTAATATGGCTGCCGGGTCTAGTGCTACAGGCACCTTAGGCGTACGAAATGATGGAAATATATCGTGGTATAAGTCAGGGCGTTATCCTATGAATCTTGGGACTGCGAATCCTACAGATAGATCGAGCAAGTTCTATGCTCCTAGCTGGATAAACTCAGCACGTTTAGCAAACATGAATGAAGCTACTGTTGCCCCAGGTCAAGTCGCTACCTTTACAGTTACTCTGAAGGCTCCAGCGGTGAATGGTGTATACACAGAGTATTTTTCTCGGGTTATCGATGGATTTAGCTGGGCGCCAAATGCACTCACGCATACGATTACTGTCACAGGTGGCCAGGCACCTCCATCGAATAGCTTGGGAACCAATCAGTCTCTATCGGTAAACCAGATATTACGATCTGGTGATAGCAGGTTTGCATTGATCTTGCAGTCCGATGGTAACTTGGTGTTGTATTCACCGAATAGGGCGCTGTGGGCCTCGAGAACCTCTGGAAGGAGCAGCTCGGTACTTATTATGCAGTCTGATGGAAATCTCGTGGCTTACGATACGCAAGGTCGTGCGTACTGGGCTAGTTGGACACAAGGAAATCCGGGGTCAACACTGGTGGTTCAGGATGATGGCAACCTAGTTATTTATAGTGCTCAAGGACGACCTCTTTGGTATACACGCACGGCTGGCCAGCTCTAACTCTCTATCATTCAATCTGTTAGAATGTGGAGTATGACAAATATATCTTTAGATTTCTGGAATACCAAAAAGGTCCTCATCACCGGGGGTTCAGGCTTTCTAGGGTCGCACCTGCAGAAGCAGTTAAGGCAGAGTGAAGCAAAAATCATTGCTCCATCACATACAGACTATGATTTGGTTGACGGTGATGCTGTTCGGAAGATGTATGAAAATAATCCTGGTGTTGATATAGTGATACACCTAGCTGCAAAAGTTGGTGGCATAGGTGCCAATAGAGAGCATCCGGGATCATTTTTTTATGACAATCTTATGATGGGCGTTCAGCTTATGCATGAGGCCTACGCACGAGAGATTCCGAAATTCGTCGCACTTGGAACAGTTTGTGCATATCCGAAGCATACTCCCGTACCATTTAGCGAGGATGATCTCTGGAATGGGTACCCTGAAGAAACCAATGCGCCATATGGCTTGGCTAAAAAAATGATGCTCGTACAAAGCCAAGGCTATAGGGAGGAATATGGATTTAATTCAATATTCCTATTGCCGGTAAATCTCTATGGTCCGGGCGACAATTTTGATCCGGCATCGAGTCACGTTATCCCTGCCTTAATTAAGAAGTGTGTCGATGCTGTCGAGAATGGTGATGATGAGATTGTCGTTTGGGGGACAGGCTCTGCTAGTCGCGAGTTTTTGTATGTAGAGGATGCCGCTGAAGCGATTCTGCTTGCTGCAGAAAAATATGATAAGTCGGAGCCTGTGAATATTGGCTCGAGCTTTGAACTTACAATCAAGGAGCTCATTGGAATAGTCGTTCAAGCAACCGGATTCAAGGGCAAAATTACTTGGGATACCTCCAAGCCTGATGGCCAGCCACGCCGTAAACTTGATGTGTCGCGCGCAGAACGTGAATTTGGCTTCAAGTCGCACACAACATTTGAGGAAGGACTGAAGAAAACCATCGAGTGGTATAAGGCACACAAATCAGATCTGTAGTATAATTACTCCAGATGGAACATGTTGTCGTAATTCGTCCGAAAAAGCGGCTCGCGATCGATTGGAAGGAGCTCAAGGAATACCGCGAGCTCTTCTTCTACTTTGCCTGGCGCGATGTCAAAGTACGCTACAAACAGACTGCCATAGGCATCCTATGGGCTATCCTGCAGCCTTTTATACAAATGGTGGTGTTTACACTCTTCTTCAATAAGGCGGTCGGAGTAGAGACCGGGTCGGCGGTCCCATATGCGATATTTTCATACACAGGTTTACTCTTCTGGAACTACTTTTCTCAAGCACTGCAGCGCTCTGCTAATAGCTTGGTGGATAACCAGTCTGTCGTTACAAAAGTGTATTTCC
>JADZGC010000008.1 GCA_020854115.1 bacterium
ATAGAGATGAGGGGACTGTACTTCCGGCTGCTTGAGGGCTTGCCGCCAGCTGATTGTCTTTTTCGATCTCAAAGAATCGATTGTACTTGGCAACACGCTCGCCTCGCACCGGGGCGCCGACCTTGATGCCAAATGCCCCAACGGCGTAAGCCAGATCTGGCAGGAGAGTGTCATTTGATTCGCCTGAACGATGCGAGATAATGACCTTCGCGCCTGATTGCAGGGCTGCCTGAATCGCGGTAAGGGTTTCGGAGAGGGTGCCGACTTGATTTGGCTTGATGATGACACCGTCGATGAGTTTTTGGACCGTGAGGTCGGTGATGCGCGATGCATCCGTGGCAGTAATATCATCGCCAATGACTAGGGCTTTACGACCTGGTTGTGTAGTCAGATACTTGAGGCCGCCCATATCCTGCTCCATAAATGGATCTTCGACTGAGAGTAGGGGGAACTTCCTGTCCCATCCGAGATAGATGTCAGCCAATTGTTTCGAATCAAGCATTCGATTGGTCAGGATGTATTTGCCGTCTCTAAAGAAATGATTGGCCGCACAGTCGAGGGCGATCTCGTGCTCGGCACCTGGTCTATTGGCGAGCTGCGTGAATGCTTCCAGAATTACCTCTGGCGTAGCTCCGAGAGCGGCCATCGCACCTTCATCGGAGACAAGGCGCACAGCTGGGCCATAGAGATTGGCAAGAATGGCGCGTATGGTCTTGCGCACGATGTATATATTGTTGATTGCATCAGTGATGGTATTTGTCTTGGGAACAACCATAAATTCTTGTAGGTCGAGGCCTGGGGCGTGCGCACCGCCAGCGACGAGATTGGCATAGAGCCGCGGCATGGCCGGTGTGGTACCAAGCTGATCAGCGACCACTTGCCAGACTTCCTTGCCTTGTTCGTAACAAGAGAGCAGAAAGTAAGCGCCCGATAAGGCAGTCAGCGTATTCGTACCGAGATTAGAACGATCTTCAGTGCCATCGAGGGCGATGAGGAGCTGATCAAAGTCGGATAGGTGTCCAAGCGGGTAACCGATAAACTTCGGTGCAATGACCTTCTCGATGATGTCGATATTGCCAGTAACACCTCGACCCATGAAGTACGCTTTCTCGTGGTCGCGCCGTTCTTTTGCCTCCATGCCGCTGACTGACTTGCCGCTGGGTGCATCAAAACGAGCATGATTTCCAGAACTGGATTCCATGCGAACGCGGATAGTCGGCTCCCCCCTCGAGTCGAGCACCTGATATGCCTTGATCGAGGCTATGTTCATCCTACTCAAGAGTATAGCATAAGGAGTATGCGGATGAACCGATGTCGATGCAAAAAACATACCTGAAATGACCATAACCGGTATAATAAACAACATGAGCATAATGAAGCCAAAGCTCGTCTTCCCGAAGGACTTTCTGTGGGGGTCTGCAACCAGCGCGCATCAAGTTGAGGGCAATCAAAATAATAATTGGACCGACTGGGAGAAGGAGCGCGCCGCCGCCTTGGCTCGTGGTGCGAAAAAAGCCTTCGATAACCCATCAGTTCACTGGTATCGCATCAAGGAAGCGGCGGTCGATCCGATGAACTATATCTCAGGGCGAGCTGTCGACCACTATCGCCGCTACGAAGAAGATTTTGATTACGCGAAGAAGTTGCGGCATAACGCTCATCGCTTCTCGATCGAATGGAGTCGGATTGAGCCGCGTCGGGGGGGCTATGATGAAAGGCAGATCGAACATTATCGCAAAGTAATTAGGGCATTACGCAGGCGAGGGATTGAGCCACTGGTGACACTGCATCATTTTACTCTGCCGCATTGGGTACAGGCTCAGGGTGGGTTTGCGAGCGCTCGTACGGTCGAAGATTTCGCAAGGTTTGCTGGCAAAATGGCCAGCGAGTATAACGAAGATGTGCAGTGGTGGTGTACCGTCAATGAGCCAGAGCTGTTTGCGAGTTTTTCGTATTATTTCGGCTTATGGCCACCGCAAAGTAAGAATGTCTTTAAGGCGAGTTATGCCTACTATAGTGTGTTTGTGCGTGCCCACAAGGCGGCGTACAAGGCGATCAAGCACGTTAACCCACATGCCATGGTTGGTGCAGCGAAAAATAATAGCTATTATGTAGTCCAAGATAAGGTCTTGAGTCCATTGACCTACTCATTTGCGCAGTGGTGGGGTAATCACGCGTTCTTTGATCGCACGCATAAATATATGGATTACTTGGGGCTCAACTATTATTTTCGTTTTAATATCGTTAAGGGTCGGGTAATCATGGATCAGCAAAACCCATCGGATCTCGGCTGGGGCTTACATGCAGAAGGACTCTATGAGATTCTTAAGAATCTCCATGGCCGGTATCATTTGCCGGTAGTTGTGACTGAGGCTGGTGCGGCTGACGGGCAGGATGAAGTTCGGGCATGGTATATTAAGGAGCTCTTGCGCAATATACATCGGGCGATGAGCGAGGGAGTGGACGTGCGTGGATTTATGTATTGGTCGCTGATGGATAATTTCGAGTGGGATAAGGGTTTTTGGCCAAAATTTGGCTTGCTGGAGGTGGATCGCAAGACAATGCTTCGTAGTGTGCGCCCAAGTGCTTACGAATATGCCAAGGTTATTCGTGCCGGCGGACTAGACTAAAAGAAAAAGCCCTCCCTCCCAAAGTATGAGGAGTAAGGCAAGGGACTCAGACGGGATGAATGTGGGCAGCCCAGTAGCCTGAGTGCGTTCAATACACTAAGTCAAGCACCACGCGGTCCGTTTTGATGGCACGGTCATCTCACATTTGAGGCGTTACATGGTTGGTGGGTATTCGCTGACCTGTGTTGGGATGGTGTTGTCGCAGATGCTCATCGCGCCGAGGCCGATGATCTCGATGGTGATCTCGGGGGTCGTCACGGCAGCGAACGCAGTTTATTGATCTTATTGTAGTGCGCGAGAGCCATAAGGGGTCCTTTCCTTCGGCTCGTATAAGAAGTCCACTCAGATTGAGCAAACCTGGTAATTTTAGTACAAAATACATAAAAAGTCAATGATTAAAGCAGCCGACTATCCCTTGACAACATGTAAACTCTGTAATATACTGGTTGTATGAAGTTCACGGTAAAGCACTTCAACGAACGGTTCCCAGATGACGATACCTGTCTGGACTATATGTTCGAGCGTGCTTATAGTGACCTCCCTGCTTGTACGAAGTGTGGTGTCGCTAATCCCAGCTATTACCGTGTCCGTAGCCGTAAGTGTTACGAGTGTAAGGATTGTGGCTACCAAGCACACCCGCTTGGTAATACTATCTTTCATAAGTCTTCGACATCGCTCCGTGATTGGTTCTATGTCATCTACCTGTTCTCGGTTTCAAAGAACGGTGTATCAGCTAAGGAGGTCGAACGTCACCTCGGCTGCACCTACAAAACAGCCTGGCGTATAGCCAAACAAGTCCGCACCCTGATGCTCCATGGCGAGAGCCCGCTTTCAGGAGTTGTTGAAACTGACGAAACGTATGTGGGTGGTCGTGAACGGGGCAAGCATATAACTACCCAAAACAAATCTGTGGTATTTGGCATGGTTGAACGTGGTGGCAGCGTAAAAGTTGAACACGTCCCAACGGCAGGCGCTCGTGTGCTGCTACCAAAACTTCAAGCTGCTATTGCGCCTGGCACTAGTGTCTACACTGACCAAGCTCGGGTCTACCGCACCCTGCATCGCATTGGCTACTATCACGACAGTG
>JADZGC010000009.1 GCA_020854115.1 bacterium
AAGACTAGTTTAGTCTAGTTACGTGCTTCCTTTCGGAGCAGTTCGAGTAACTTTGTGTACATGTTCTCATGTCTCATATTATACCCGAATTCACATTCTTTGAGATGCAGGTTGAAATGGTCTTTTCCCAGCCCTCATGGTTTAGCTGGTCGCACTTTGGCAATACTCCAGAAGTTTTAGATACCGCTCATGTGGTTTTTGGATTGTTCCGAGCGACAAATTCATTCTGCCCGCTCCACGGCCACGGACACCACCCACGCGACGTGGACCAAAGCCTTGAGTCGGGCCGCTAAACTGCTTCTGATCGCACAACCTGATAAAGGAAACATCGAAACTGCTCATGCTAAAATACATACATGACTTCGAAAAAAATAGAGCTCAAGCGCAGCATATCGCTGCCAATCCTCACGCTCTTCGGGCTTGGAAATGTCCTCGGTGCAGGTATCTATGTCTTGATAGGCAAAGTCGCCGGCGAGGCCGGTACCGCAGCGCCACTATCGTTCATCATTGCCGCCGGTATCGCGGGGCTGACAGCCCTATCGTATATGGAGCTCTCACACCGCTTCCCAGTCAGCGCAGGCGCGAGTGCCTATGTACATGAGGGCTTGAAGCTCAAGCCGCTGGCGCAGTTCGTTGGACTGCTTATCCTCTTGTCTGCGATATTCTCATCCGCCACCCTTGCGATCGGCTTTGCTGGGTACATGCAAAGTTTTGTCGATATCTCAACGCCAATTCTCGTCATTTTGCTTTTCCTAGGACTCGGCGCAATTACAGCCTACGGTATCGCCGAATCTTCAAAGACTGCAGCCATCATAACCATCTTAGAGATCGTAGGGCTAGCTATGATTATCTGGGCAGGGCGCGATATCTTAGTGAGCTTAGATACATACCAGTCGGTACAAACGTCTCGGGTATCTATTACGGCTATTCTGGGTGGTGCTTTTTTAGCTTTTTATGCCTTCATAGGTTTCGAAGATATCGTCAATGTAGCCGAAGAATCTAAGGCGCCTGCAAAAATCATGCCCTTAGCAATCATCATTGCGCTGATCGCAGCGACCGTACTGTACATTCTGGTAGTCATTGTTGCCACCCACTCAATCCCAATTGAAAGTCTAGCCGCCTCTCAAACCCCACTCGCCGACATTTTTACAGGCATCACAAAAACTCCTGGCACACTCATCTCGACCATCGGTATTCTTTCGGCTATCAACGGCGTATTAGTACACCTCGTACTCGTATCGCGGCTGTTATACGGTATGGCTCAGCGCGGCCTCATTCACGCTCACTTCGGAGCAGTACATCGTAAGACGCGCACGCCCATCTTAGCCACCATCATCTCGGTAATCGTCATGACAGCAGCCGCGCTCAGTCTGCCGATTGTTTCTCTCGCAAGCCTGACAAGCTACGTCGTACTGATTCTATTCTGTCTGGTAAATTTAAGCCTGATTGTTATTAAGTTCAGGCCAGCCGCCAGACAGCCCAAACTATCTATCCCGATCATTATTCCGATACTTGGCTTAATACTTTCAGCGCTGATGGTATTCGTTGGCTGAGAATACGTTACAATCTATAAAAGGAGGACATGGTATGGGGCCAACACCAAAAGAGCGAGCTGAAAGACAACCGGACATTGGGGCCATTGAAGCTGAGAAGAATCAAAATGCGCAAGACCTAAAGAAGATTGTGCAGGCGCAATCGGAGCGCGAGCCGCAGGAAGAAGTGGTTGAGAAAGGTGACGCATTCTTGTCGAAGCGTACAAGTGGCGCAATGACTATATTACACCACCTGACGCACTTGCCCGAAAAAAGAGATGACTACGGAGGTAATACATCAGATCGAGCAGTGAATGCACTACTCAAGACAATGGGGGTCGTCGTGGCTGCAATTGGGGTTAAGGCCGGCATCAGTGCCGATCAAGTACCCGTACTAGCCGAAACGATTGTTGGTACAACTAGTTTTGGACTGTTGGCAACATCGATTTTGCAGGGGATGCTTGCAGACAGTGAGACCCGAGATTTGCGAAGACTTTCAAATCAACCGCATGCTACTGATGGGGAGTCTGTAGCATGAATATCCAGGAAATCACAACTCTAGACCAGCTCAAGACACACCTCTTGGAGCGTGGCGCCAACAATGAACAGGTGAACCAGCAGGTCGGCAAACTCGGGGACGTCATTGTCCTCGAAACGCTCGCTACACTATTATCTCAGCGACCACCATCTGAGAAACTCGCAAACGACGATGCTGCAGCAGAGTATATCCGCACCAACTTTAGTAGTGAAGAAATCAGCCAGCAACTAGAAGAAACTGCCACAGATCTCGTGCAAGAATACCTTACTGCCATAGCTAGTTAGAACACCTTCTTGATTACGCTTATGCTATGATGATCGTATGATCATCAAGAACATGAACAATCTCGCCAAGACACCTCTGCGTCGAGATGCTCTCGAGATCATTGAGGCTGGCTATGAAGCAATCAGTATCGAGTCAATCTTCCGCAACGCCGTAAAACTTCATGATAATCAATTAACCATCGCGGACCAGACTTTTGACCTTGATGAACATGAGGAAGTGTATGTCGTCGGTGCCGGTAAAGGTTCGGCACTCGCCGCGCAGCAAATCGAACGCATTCTCGGAGCGGGGCGCATTTCGTCTGGTCTCGTTATCGACCTCACTCGTCATCGTCTGAAGAAAATCCGTTCACTGTCGGGCACTCATCCATTACCATCAGAGAAGAACATCCGAGCCACCAAAAAACTTGTCGAACTCCTCAAGCGCACCCGTAAGAACGACCTGGTGATCGCTATTATTTGCGGCGGCGGCTCAGCGTTAGCATGTCAGCCAGGTGGGTTAACCTGCCTCGAGCTACAATTCATTAGCTCAGTACTATTGCGCGCCGGCGCAACAATCCAAGAAATCAATACCGTTCGCAAGCACGTTTCACTCTTTCATGGTGGTCGCATGGCGGCATATGCGTATCCGTCAACGGTAGCAAGCCTCATCATCTCCGATGTACCTGGTGATGACATTAGTATGGTTTCCTCGGGGCCAACCGTACTTGATAAAACCACGCGCCTACAAGCTCAGCGCATCACCAAAAAATACGGACTACCAAACATTCAGCTCCTCGAGACCCCAAAAGACACGAAGTACTTTAAAAAAGTACACAATATCCTGCTCGCGAATGGCAAGACGACACTTGATGCCATGCGCCACAAAGCCCGATCGCTTGGCTACAAGCCTCGCACGTATGACTCACATCTCAATGGGCTCGCCAAGCAAGTAGGGCCGACGCTCGCAAAAACCGTCAAGCCAGGTGAAGCACTTATCGCCTGCGGCGAAACTGAAGTCGTGGTAACTCATCCCGGCAAAGGCGGTCGCAATCAAGACCTTGTGCTATCATCCATCCAACACTTACCGCAACATTCCGCAATCATCTCAGCCGCCTCAGATGGAAAGGACAATGTTCCGGTGGCCGGGGCTATCGCCGATAGCGTATGGACAGTCTCTCAATGTCGTCGTAAACGAATCGATCCACAGGCCGCCGTCGAAAAAAATCGCAGCTATCGTGCATTGCGTCGGCTCGGTGACCATCTACAAATCAAAAAAGTGACGGCCAATGTCTCTGACTTCGTGCTCGTACTGAGAGACAAGCAATGAGCCGCAAGAAACCGACACTAATCATTTATTCGAGTAGCAGGGCTGACGAACTGCTGTTTCGCCGCAGCTTCCCATACCATGAAGTCGTCGGCATTCCTTCTCCTGTCATAGATCCTAGTTGTCCAGCAGTCAAACAAGCAGAGGTTATCGCGATACATGTCGCGAGCCACGTTGGTGCAACTCAACTCAAATATTTTCCGAGGCTCAAGCACATCGCCTGTCGCTCAACTGGGTATGACATGGTTGATATTGGGGCTGCAAAAAAGCGCGGGGTCATCGTCACAAATGTGCCAAGCTACGGTGAGCATACCGTTGCAGAATACGCCATGCTCCTAGCCATGCTTGTGCTGCGGCGCATACCGGCCACCCTTGACGCCGTCAGCCAAGGAGATATTAGTGCCCAAGAACTCACTGGGCACGATCTAGCAGGTAAAACGCTCGGCGTACTCGGGACTGGTCGAATTGGACTACGAGTGATTCATATTGCGCGCGGCTTCAATATGCGCGTCATCGCCCACGACGTCTACCCAGATCACAACAAGGCAATAGAGCTCGGCTTTGAATATCGTGTATTTAATGATGTACTAGAGCAGTCGGATATTGTAAGTCTCCATATGCCAGGCACCAAGCAAAATACCCACATCATCAATGCCTCGGCACTCGCCCGCATGAAACCATCAGCCGTGCTCATAAACACAGCGCGCGGCTCACTCGTCAGTACCAACGCACTCATTAAAGCTCTCAAATCCAACCAGCTGGCAGGCGCCGGCCTGGATGTTGTAGAAGGTGAGCAATATCTAGATCTTGATGAAGAACTACACATGATCGCCGAGAAACGCACCATTCCAGCCGACGTAAAAAACTTAGAGATACTGCGCGCACTTCCACAGGTGATTATGACCTCACACAATGCCTACAACACCACAGAAGCTCTGATGCGAATCCGCGAAACCACACGCGATAATATCCGCTCAGTGATCGATGGCACGCCACAGAACGTGGTGAGCAAATAGACTCTGTCAGGTATACTAGTAGTCAATGTTGCCCGATTCAATACATCGTTTATTGCGCATCCCGTACGTACTAAAAACTCGCTGCTATGGCCACGGCAAAATAACTATTGTCTTTCTCCATGGCATAGCCTCTTACAAAGAGATCTGGCAACCCATCATGCAGCCACTCGAGCATGAATATCGCTGCGTCACCATCGATCTCCTTGGGCATGGGCACAGTTCGAAGCCCACGAATATCCATTATGATGTGCGGGCACATATACGATCGATTCGCTGGACACTCTTCTGGCGAGGTATTTGGAGACCAAAGATTATTGTCGGCTATTCGATGGGAGGTATCATCGGCGTCCACTGGACACGTCTACACCCACGATGGATCGAAAAGCTCGTGCTCGTGTCAATGCCTATCTACCATCACGCTGCAGAGTCAAAAGATATCAGGCTCGAAAATCTCATCGACAAAGGATATTTAACATTTTATAAAGTTCTACGCAACGCGCCGCGCGACTTGATTATTCGTTCCGCCCGGGCATTAGTTAGCCACATGCCAACTCTCAATATGCAGGCTCGACTCGATGAGCAAAACTGGTATCCAGTGGTCAGCTCGCTCAAGCACACTATCGAAGAGCAAACCACCACGCATGATATCAAGTCACTTCCAAATGACCTACCAATAGAAGTACTCTACGGGTCTCTCGATCAAGTAGTGCTCGCCAACAACCTAAAAAAGGCCTTCATCGAGCGGCCGCGCACCAGGCTCACACGCGTAAACTCAAGCCATGAAATACGACCAAAAATGTATCAAGCTATCGTCCGAGCTATTATTCGCGAACCGGAGCCTGCCGAGCAGCTCGAATAATTTCATCTGGATCATCACCAATCGTAAAGAGCCGCATATCTCGTTCGGAGATATAACCATCACGTAGTGCATAACTCGACAACATTCGCTCAATCGGCTGCCAATATCGGCTGCCAAAACAATAAATTGGAATTGGCTGGATCTTGCGAGTCTGTATAAGCGTAATGAGTTCAAAAAACTCATCGAGAGTACCATATCCACCTGGAAAAAAAATATACATTGACGCAGCAAAGCTTAAGGCTACTTTACGTGAAAAGAAATAATGAAACTTAAGCTCACGATTCGCGTAATGATTTTTTGGCTCAGCGTTCGGTATATCTATCTGAAAGCCAACTGACACACCGCCAGCTTCTGCGGCCCCACGATTTGCCGCTTCCATGATGCCAGGACCCCCGCCAGTCACAATTGCTAGTCCTGCGTCTTTAGCTAGGCGGTAGGCGAGCCGACGAGCCTCACCATAGTATTGATTTCCTTCACGAACAGCATTAGAGCCAAAAATGCTCACACTCTTCGGCAGCTCTTCCAAGAGATCAAATGCTCGACGAAATTCCGTCTCAATACGCTCGACACGCTTCGTCGTCTCGGGGTCTTCGCCAGGATGAGTCTCGTACATCGTGCAAAGTTCTCGCATTCGGGCACGTGAGTAATCATGAGACTTGTTTGGCTTAACCATAAGCATATTGTACCAGAATTAGATCATATCGATCGTGCTACAATAAGAAGCATGAATACTCAATGCGAACAGGCAATCGCAGCTCGATGAGTACCTCGCAGCGCCGCTTCTGGAAAGATATTGGTGCGATCGTCTTGCGCCACACCGTCAGCGTCGTTACGTTTGTAATGGGCAGTGTGATAATCCTCCTTCTTTGGTTTGGCGAGGTGCGTGACGCATTATTTATATCAAGTGTACTGGTCATCAATATCGCCACTGGCATCATCCAGGAAATCCGAGCACGCATCGTTCTCGAACGACTGGCGAGTATGCTGCCCCGTACTGCTCGACGACTGTTCGAAGATGGCACAACCAAAGACATCCCAATCGAGCAAATCCATATCCACGATCGGCTATCAATACGTACCGGCGATCAGATACCCGTCGATGGTCGTCTGTTGAATTCAGTAGGACTTGAAGTCAACGAAGCTTTTTTGACTGGCGAATCTACTAGTATAGTGAAAAAACTTGACCAGGTGGTGTATGCTGGCAGCTTCGTCACCGCGGGTGAGGGAATCATCCAGGTAGTCGCCGTGGGGCACGAGACCAAGCTAGGGGCGATGACCGACGAGGTCAAAAAACATGAGTGGCACAGCACCCCAATCCAGCGCGCTTTGGCTGGCATAATTAGTGTCTTGAGCTACACTCTCATCATCGCTGTCATTGCCTTATTCGTACGACAACAGTACGTCGGCGGCGATCCAGTCTCTCTTATAAAACAAATAGCAGCCCTAACCGGAACTATCATCCCTGAAGGATTGATCCTAGCCTCAACGCTGCTCTTTGCGTATGGCGCTATCAAACTCCTACGTCGCCAAGTTCTTCTGCAGCATATTCATTCCGCGGAAGCGTTAGCTCGACTGCAAATACTGTGCCTAGATAAAACAGGCACCCTGACCGAACAGAGCGTCACGCTTGGCGAAGTGATTGCCCAGAGCGGGCAGACCAAGCAAGCCGTAATCCGGGCAGCCCAGCAATATTTCACAAGCTCTGATCCAAAAGGTACACTGGCTCAAGCACTTGGAGCCAGCAAGCCAGGCAATGCTACAGTCACCAGGAGCTTCGCTAGCGAGCGTAGATATGGCGTCGTCAGGACTGCTTCGCGACAAATCGTAGTAGGTGCACCCGAATCCTTGAGCCAACGCTTCCGCTTTATAGTCGGCAGTCGCCTCGAGCAGGCGATCAAAGACTGCACAGAGCGTGGTCAGCGAGTGATACTCGTGGCCACGGCTGGTCGAAATAGTACACTCAAGCACCAATCTCGATTGCAAATACTTGGTGTTATTGCCTTCGAGCAGGCGATCAAAAAAACAGCCCCAAAAACACTAAGCTTCTTTAAGAAACGAGCTGTAGCAATCAAAATTATTTCAGGCGATCACCCAGCAGCCGTAAAAGCTGTCGCCCAATCTTTGCAGCTCGTCGACCATGAAGAAGCGGTCATACTGGGGACAAAAATAGCCAATAAGCAACCTCATGAGTTGGTGCAAATTGTGCGCGAACATACACTTTTCGCACGCATCTCACCACAACAAAAAGCGCAGCTCATCAAGGCCTGCCAAAAGGTAGGTTACACTGGGATGGTGGGGGACGGAGCCAATGACGCGCTGGCGATCAAGAAAGCCGACCTAGGCATAAGTATGTTCGACGCCGCCGAAATAACTCGTTCTGTGGCGGATATCATCCTGCTCAAAAACCAATTCGATGACCTTCCAAAGGGTGTTCGTTTAGCTGACTCAATTATTACAACTATGGAGCTCATTGGGGCATTATTCTTAAATAAAGTCATCGTAGGTCTCACGCTGCTAGTGACGGCACTGATCACGGCTACGCCGTATCCATTCTCTCCACGCAATATTACGATCTTGAATTACTTCATCATCGGGCTCCCAATACTTATTTGGACGCTCTACCCGCGTGATCGACGACGCACCGCCTTCGAACCAGGGTACTTGCGACAAATCATGCCCTTCGTGCTTGCCAATGGGCTTATTACATCGGTAGTAAGTGTTGCGGCATTTATCATGGCACGTATATATTACATTGACGTACATATGACCCTCTTTACGACTACCCTCACGCTCGGCATGAGTATGCTCATCATTGCTCCACGAGCCTTAGACATTACACCGACTAAAGACTACTCACGTCGTGTTGGCGCAGCACTTCTGTTTTCGCTATGCGCATTAGCTGGCTTCTTTATGATCGAGCCGGTGCGTCAATTCTTTGGGCTGAGTGGACTACAATCTGACTGGCTGACGCTAGGTATCTCGATCTCATGCGCGGCGATTTTAGTGCAATTTATTTCACTCCATCGCCATGCCATGTCACGTATCGGCTTCTGGCTCAGTGCAAACGGCCGCCTGTAGTTTTTACTTGTCACAATAGTATCAGCACGTCACAATGAAGTTATCATGCTATTTCTTCGACGTTTCTTCTTGGCGCTCATCGGACTAATCTTCCCACTGATCCTTATCGGCCATACAATCACATACTTGCTCAATTCTGGTGTAAGTACGAACGCCCTCCTCAAACAATCCGGCGCCTACTCAATCGCTGCTGAACAAATGCGCAGCGTCATTATCGGCTCTCAGCGAATCCCCGAACAATACCAAACTATTTTCAACAAGTCAGTTAATGACGCAATCACTGACCAATCCGTAGAGTCAGTTATCCAGCCGGCATTGGTTGATATTGTAATCTGGATGCAGCAGCCACAAGACACTCCAGCGCCTGACGTAATACTTATCATTAAGCCGATCAAGGATTCATTATTAGTGGCCCTACAGGCGAACGAACTGCCCGCGCCTGAGCTGAATTTTTTCTCCACCACCCTCACACAACAAGTACCGGATCAAATCAAGCTATCCGGCCTGCAACAACTCACTGGTGCGCAAGGTGCGCAAACAACCACAACGTCAGCCGAGGGTTCTCCTGAGAGTTTTCAGACTACTGTCCAATCGATCAAGAACACGTATACACTGATACAAAATAGCCTAGTTGCGCTCACCATTCTGGCTCTATGTCTTATCGCCGGATACGCACTTTCGGCTCGCGCCTCGCGCGTCAATATGATGATGGCACCGGCGCTATTACTAGCCATCGAGAGCGCCTTACTATTTACGCTAGCTATCGCGCTGCCCATGCTCGCCAAATCGTCAGGCGCTATCACGCTCACTGACTTGCCATTGCGCATAGCGGGTCAAATTGCCACACAAGTCACATTCCCAAGTGCGGTGACCTGGGTCATAGCAACCATCATCTACGTATTAAGCCTCTTACTATGGCGACGCAACACGGTGCGCAGACAAGGCGGTCCGATCATAAAAACTAACTTACCGCGACGCTAAATGCTTATAATAGCTCGGTGCGCTTTTGCCACCGAGGCTTGAGTAATTCATACTGCAACGCCGACAGCAGTAATAGAAACATTACCAATACATTCGTAACTGGCGCCAACACTTGTGCTAAGAGATTTTGCTTGCTCTCCCAAGCGACAACCCAACGGGTCACAAGCTGCGAAAAAATTGCAATCAATGACAGCATAAACATACTTTGATCTTCCTTCATGAGGGCAATAACTGCCACAACCAACGGTCCAGTAAATAGTACCAAGCCGCCAAGAAACAACATCCAAACAATGGGGAAGTGGAAACGGAGCGCAGGATAGAATCGCTGGATGTCGTCGGCCAAAATTGAACGCAGATCTTGATGATTTTGACTTGTAGCCAAATCACTTGCTCGATACAGGCCAGCCTTTAGCCCATACTGACGGGCTCGATGGAAGAGCTCATGCTCTTCGAGCGGACTAGCCCTAACCATGCGAAATCCGCCCAGATCACGCACAGGATCAATTGCTAGCGCCAACACGCCACCGTGCACGGTCGAGCGCTCTGGAGCGTGCATTTGCATGTAAGCCGCCGGATAGGCTGCCAAAAGTAAATATTGATTGTGACTAAGAATTGTTTTTTGAGCTAATGATTTGTTTTGATCGGCAGGTAGGAGCGAGAGTAACTGTAAACGCTTCGTCGACATGGTGCTCGCGATTTGCGCCAGTGCGTTCGGATGAAGTACTGTGTCTGCAGACAGCAAGACAGCGTATTCACCAGTCGCTTTCTTGATCAGCTGGTCTGCAGCCCAGGCTTGAATACTCCAGCCCTTTTTAATTGGATCAATTTTTGTTATACGCAGCTTCGGATCTTCGTACGATCGCGCAATTTTGAGCGTATTATCCTCAGAACTAAGATCTACGAACAAAATCTCAAAATCAGGATAATTTTGACCGAGCGCTGCCAATAATGTACTCGCGATATTCTCCACCTGATTATAGGCGTAAATCAGTATGGAAATGCGCGGCCACTCATCAAGTCGTGTGGTTGCTGGGCGACGGAAAAGTGCTAGATTGTACATAATTAGCCCCAACTGAGCAAAGCTAGTCAAGGTGGTAGTGATCAGAAAAATCTCATACTTCGCCACACCAACCTGAAATGGGTCAATATTCCACAGAATAAGCTGTGTGAGCCAAAAACCGACGATAAAATTCAGCCACATGAAGTTTGTCCACCCTCGTCGATAAAGATGTGACCGCGCATCGGAAGTGTACTTGAGGAAAAAGCTGGCGTTGAGCACATAGGGGAGGAGCATGACTGCCGCCAAGACCGTAAGCGGTGGTTGGATAAACGCCACGCTTAAGCACGACAAACTATACATGACGATCGTAAAACGAATCGTTTGCCGAGCACCCCATTGCGTAGCTATCGAACGAATACCAGCGGCTCGATCAGGCTCGATGTCCTGGATCGCCCCGAGAGCGTGTGAAGCCACACCCCAGAAGAAGAATGCTGTCAGCGGCAAATCAAGTATTTGATGCGTGGGGCCTACGAGCATACCTATGAATGCCGGTCCAACAAAATGCAATGATGAGTTGATTGAATCGAGCAAGGGGACCTCCTTGAAGCGCAAGCCTTTCAACGAATAGGTATGCGCCAACACCACCACCACGAGCATGGCAAGTAATCCGGCAGGCTCCAAAACAGTCCATATCCAAACCCCCCAAATCAGCGTTGTAGCTGCAATTGCCAGCCAAATAACATGACGCCGTTCAGGTGCGACAATACTACCCTCGATACCACCCTTGCGGTCATTTTGCAGATCAGATTCATAATCAAAGATATCATTAACGCCGTAGAGCAGAATATTATATGGAAAAAGAAAATAGCTAGCGAGAACCCAGAAGGTCATCGAGATCTGTCCGCCAGCGAAAAAATACGCCACTACAAAAGGCACTGCCGTATTGATCCAGCTGACCGGGCGACTGGCTAATAAAATAGCTCGCACACTCTCCAAAAAATCATCGCTTCGAGCGCGATTTTTTGGAGAGTGCTGTGGTTGCTTGATAGATTTTTTCATATTGTTTCAGCCAGTATTCATATAGTGCCTGGGCCATATACAATCCTACCACCAAGTAGGCCATATCTTCTATCGGCCACGAGATCATTTTGATACCCAACACTTTATTCCAGTCGTAGCGCACAATCGGCAACGACGTCAGGTACGTGTTAAATACGACCATCATAAGGTAGCAAATAAGAGCAACTTTTAGGATTCGAGGAGTTGCTCGATAGCGTACTCGCTGAACAATAAGCCACGCGAAAAGCATAAACACGAGACAGAGCAGGAGATAGATATACTGTTTCATTGCGTCGCTCGCGCTTTGGGGTGTTTTTCTTCTTGTGACTTATGCGCTTCACATTCTTCCACAATGCGTGAAACAAGCAATATGACATAACTAAGGAGCGTCAGAAAGAGCACTTCCTCTATCGGGAAATCTGGAGTCAAAAAATACAACCCGAGCACGTAGCGTGGGTTCGCGAAGAATATCTTGAGCCATATCCCAGCTGCATACCAGATACTAAAGAACAGCACCAAGCAGCCAATCGTCGCGAGCGCAGCGCGACGGGACGGCACACCGCGCCATAGGAGCAATCTATATCGCCAATCAAGCAGCGCGAGTCCAGCCAGAGAAATGATCAGAATCAAGGCATATGCCCATGGAGTATAGAGCCAAAACATATATTCCATTATAGTCTGATGAGACATGGCAAAACGCAAAAAAACAAATTATTGTAATTGGAGCTGACGTCGGCGGACTGTGTGCTGCTGCACGTCTCGCACGCGACGGACACGACGTATCGGTCTATGAAAAAGAATCGACCGTTGGCGGTCGAGCTCATCTCATCAAACAAGATGGCTATACGTTTGACACCGGCCCGACAATCCTAATGATGACCGATGTCCTTTACGACACCTTTGAATACCGTGGGGGTCGCTCGATGGCTGCGCATCACTTTCGTAATTAGAAACCAACTACAAGACCTGGTTTCCGGACGGAGAAACCATTGAGGTGAGTCCAACCTTCCTCGCTTCATTAAAGAACTTGCCCGCATAGATCCGAACGCACCCGAGCAGTTCTACCGATATTTTGTAGATGCTGCAAAGATCTATCGACTCGCTCGATCGAATTCTATTGACAAAAACTTTGACAAATTCCGAGACTTCATAGGTGTCAGTGCTGGCACAGAGCTCCTTAAGCGCAGGGGACTGATGAAACTATATTCATTCGTATCACGCTACTTTGATGGTTTGCCTCTGCGTCAACTCTTCAGCTTCCAATCGATGTATCGTGGGATCACGCCGTACGGGGCCCCGGCGGCATGCTCAGTTATAATGTGTACTTTTCGGATGACTTCAAGCACAACCTCGAGAAGATCTTCCACGCCCGCGTACTCCCAAAAGATCCAGCCTTTTATGTCCATATCCCGACTAAAACCGATCCTTCATTGGCGCCGAAGAACAAACACGTAATCTACGTCCTTGTGCCCGTCCCAAGTCTGGAGGCAGAGGTTGATTGGCTGACAGCCATCGAACAAACTCACGAACGAGTACTTGAGCGGATGCAAGCCATCATGGACCTAAAGCTCAATAAAAAGATTGAGACCGAAGCTGTATTCACCCCCCGAAGATTTTCTCAATCGTTTCAATCTCACAGACAGCTCGGCGTTCGGCCTGAGCCACTATTTCTTTTAAGTCTGGCTATTCTCGCCCGCATAATGTCAGTCGTGACATCAAAGGCCTCTACTTTGTCGGCGCCTCAACTTATCCCGGTAGTGGTGTACCAATGGTCACGCTTTCTGGTAAGCTGGTTGCAGAACGCATACAGAAAGATCTAGAGAATGGAACCAACTGACAGACTTCAGCAACGAATCAAGCGCATAAAGACCAGCATCGACGGAGAGCTTGCCAAGCTGTGGGACAAAAAGATCGACGAAGCGGCCAAGATCGACGCCCAATATAAGCGCCTCCTGAGCGAGATGAAAAAATTCAGCCTGCGGGGCGGGAAGCGGCTGCGTCCGTATTTAGTATCGCTCGGCTATGAAGTGGCAGGTGGTAAGCACGAAAAAGACGCTATTCAGCTCGGCGTAGCCTGGGAACTGTATCATCTGTTTGCTGTGATTCATGACGACATCATGGATCAAGATGACCAACGTTATGGCGGCCCAAATATTGCCGGTGCGTATCGGCGACTCCTGCGTCGCCGACTGACCGATTCGCAAACAGAACTCCATGCTCGCAATGTGGCTCTCCTAGCGGGCGACATTGCGCTCGGCATGTCGCACGAAGTCATAGACACGATGTCAGTGGACATCGAGCTCCGAGCCCAGCTCAAAAAAGAGCTTAATCAGCTTCATTTTCATCTCGCAGCCGGTCAGCAACTTGATGATCTAGCTAGTACCGAAGCACATCTCAAGATCGATAAGATCAAGAAAATCTACATGCTTAAGACCGCTCGTTACAGCATGATCACACCCCTCCGCAGTGGCGCGATTCTTGCTGGCGGCAATCCTACCATCCTCAACATTCTCGGGCGCTACGGACTGCATGCTGGAATTGCCTATCAGATTGTCGATGATCTGATAGGTATGTTTGGTACTACGCGTGAGATCGGCAAACCGAATATTTCTGACCTACGTGAAGGAAAGCGAACTCTCTTGATGCATTATGGCTTTCAATTTGCTGACGATACTCAAACGACCATTCTAAAGAAATTCTTCGGTAACACCTCCGTCACCCAAAACGATCTCAAGCTCGTGCGCAAAATCCTTACAGGTAATGGTGCGAAAGCAAAGACGACCTTTTTGGCTCAAGAAGAAGGGAAGCGCGCCAAGCAAGCTATTGGTAAACTCGCGTTACCGGGTGGGCTTGGCGATGAATTTACCGCGCTCACTGACTATTTGGTGAGCCGAACGAAATGAGTGGTTTGCGCGCCAGCTACAAGGCGTGCGCTCGAATCACACGCCGAGCCAGTTCGAGCTTCGCACTCACAACCTATCTATTTGACACCGAAAGCCGACGAGCCATCCAGGCGCTGTATGCATTCTGTCGCATAGCCGATGATATTGCAGATGACCCCCAGCTGTCGGCACGGACTAAGCGACAGCGATTGTACGCCATGCGACGAGCACTCACCCTGCAAAAAATCCCGCCTATTCAACCCGAGATAT
Organism: bacterium; assembly: GCA_020854115.1. Classification (NCBI taxonomy): domain Bacteria; species bacterium. The sequence continues at coordinate 14,803 of JADZGC010000009.1, forward strand.
GGCTAGCAGTCTTCGACACCGTTCGTCATCATCGACTCCCAATAGATGAACTCACCACAGTCATTGACGGTGTAACAAGTGATATTACATTTCGCCAACCGCTCACCATTGGTGATCTCGATCGATATAGCTATCAGGTGGCTGGTGTGGTGGGAGTGCTCTGTGCGCGCATCCTTGGAGCCCCAAAGCGTTCGACACTATTGGGGGCAAAGCAGCTTGGCATTGGCATGCAGTACGTCAACATAATCCGTGATTTCAGCGCCGACATCGACTTACAGCGCATTTACATCCCGCAAAGTGTTTTACGCGAAGCCCAACTCAGTCCGGCCGACCTCTTAGCACGTCGCAATCTAGTAGGACTGCAACGAGCTCTCACTATTCTGACCCGACGCGCCGAAACGCATTTCGCACACGCCACCAAACACATCGACGATTTACACCCCCAATACCAACGACCCGTACGCTACGTGCTTGCGCAGTATAGCACGCTACTCGAAAGGATTAAGCAAAAGCAGTATACTGTATACAACCAGAGGGTGCGCTTGAGTCGACTCGAGAAACTCAAGCTCGTCTGGGATAATCGATAATCAATGGCACGAAACACTTCACCACACCACCTTGCCCGCCGTCACGTCACAGTAGACGGTATACGCTATTCACTCGAAAGCGGGCGTAAATTGCGACATATCCAGCCCACAGGCACCAAGCCAAGCAGCCATACAACAGCCCGTCACACTGAATACGACCCAACAGCGATGCACCCGCATCAAGTAAGCCATCCAGTCCTCCCGTTACCGACCAGCCGTCAACACACAAATCGCCCTATCTCAGCGTGGCAAGTCATCACCCGGTCTCTACGCCAAAAGCAAGACCGACGAGCGTTTGACGCGGCACTCATCATTTCATTATTATCGCCCGCATTCTGGCTTTGTGCAGCCCTACCTTGGGGCATCTTAGGTGTTACACAAAGTCAAAATCTGACAGTACAGCAAGGCTATAGCCTCATTCGCGGACTTTTGACCGCCCCGTATAATCGGATTCTTCTCATCGCAGCCCTCGCTGTTGTTACGCTCTTGATTGTGTGGCTTATCAGACATGTCTTGCAGCTAGTCGGCTACGCTGCGAATCTTCGCCACATCGACCACCGTTCAGTAGACACCGAGGCATACAGTTGGCAAGCAATCGCGAAGTCCCACCGGCTCTTAGCGATTACATTGCTCGATATCTTGCTCGCGGCCGTCAGCCTCGGCGGACTCGTCATGATTACGCTGAAGATTATGAGTATTCAGACGGCACGCTTCGTAGCCTACCAGGGGCTCGTCGTCTATTTCGTCCTGTTATTTTGCTTACTCATCCTAGCTATATTGGCCGTACACCGAACACTGGCTCGCGTGATGTTGGCCGCAACAAATCAGTCAACTAGCTTCCTAATCGTTAAGAGCATAGGATTAAGTATCAAATCGCCATCCAAAACGCTTTGGTTTGGACTTTTTTGGTTATTGGTCACACTAGCTACTGGCAGCCTAATTTTCGCAATTATATGGTCCACCACTAGCTACGGCCAGTTCACTGTTGGTCGCAACAACATCGCTAGAGCCGGCCTAACGCTCCTGTCTACATTCTTGCTCTATGCTACGATCGTCGGCTTTACACTTTGGTCGCAAGGGTATTGGTCGCTTGTGTACCACCATTTAGCGCACATTAATTATCGATTGGCAGTTTCACAACTCATCGTCACACGACCACATGCCAAACCGCGGCGCTCAGCTATCTTACAAGTAGTCGTAGTAATGATTGGCGCTGGGATTAGTATCGTTATCGCGCTGTCGTTACTCAAGGCCCCCACTCAGCGCTTCTTCACCTCCCTCCAAGAACGACTGCCTGAGAATATTAGTGATTTCATTGTGAGATAAACGTCTGTATAAGGAGAACAAAAGAATTGACAGCACAACCACAACAGGGTAGAATAGCTCTTATAAGAAAGCCCTGGCGGCTTTTTTAGGTTGAGCACATTTTTAAGAATATTTACGAATAGCAAATGAAACGACTGATCCGATATTTCAAAAGCTCTTATCACGAGCTTCGACGTGTAATCTGGCCAAACCGCCAACAAGCGATTTTTTTGACCAGCGTCGTCTTGATATTTACTGCAGTAGTAGCCATATACTTGGCCGGATTTGATCTATTGTTCCGTACGATTCTCGAAAAACTGCTCACACGCTAAAGCACCGAGTAAATTAATAATAAGCGAGCAATAAGCAATCACATGAAGACCACATCACCAGGCAATTGGTACGTCATTCACACCTACTCCGGCTATGAGGATCAGGTGGCACAAAACCTTCTGCATCGTATTGACACGATGGGCATGAAAGATAAGGTTTTTGATGTCGTCGTCCCGAAGGAAAACCAGATCGAGATCAAAAACGGCAAACGCCGAATTGTCGAGCGCAAAATCTTCCCAGGATATATTCTCGTCAACATGGATGTCACCGAAGATAGCTGGTACATCGTACGAAATACACCGAATGTTACCGGATTCGTGGGTACCGGCACCACACCAAGCCCTATGAGCGAAGATGAGATTAAGCTCATCCAAAAGCGCATGGGTGTTGAAGAGCCGAAGTTCATGATCGACTACTCGATTGGTGAGACAGTCAACATCACCGACGGACCTTTCAAAGGCTTCGACGGACAAATCAGCGAAATCGACGAAGCTAAAGGCAAGATCAAGGTACTCGTCTCGATGTTTGGTCGTGAAACCCCAGTAGAGCTCGACAGCTTGCAGGTAAAGAAGATTTAAAGAAAGTAACCGTGGGAGCCCGAAGAATCAGGCGCTTGCACCACAAGGAGAAATATTATGGCAGAAGCTAAGAAAGTATCAGCAAAACTCAAGATGGTCATTCCAGCCGGTGGAGCAACTCCAGCACCACCAGTTGGTTCAGCTTTGGGCCAGCACGGCGTAAATATGATGGACTTCATCAACGCCTTCAACGAGCAGACTAAGGATATGCGTGGAGCACAATGCCCGACCAAGATCACAATCTACGAAGACAAGAGCTTTGATTTCGTAGTAAAAGGCACTCCAGCTAAGATGCTCATCAAGCAAGCCCTTGGCCTACAAAAGGCAAGCGGTGTACCCAATAAGGAAAAGGTTGGTAAACTAACCGACGCTCAACTCACCGAAATCGCAGAAGCTAAGATGGCCGACTTGAACGCCAATGACATCGATGCTGCCAAGAAAATCATTGCGGGTACCGCACGCTCTATGGGCGTAGAGGTCGAGAAATAATCTAACTAAATAACTCGTGGGAGCCTCGTGGAGGCGCTTGCACCACAAGGAGAATATTATGCCAAAGAAACCAGAAGAAATCGTAGAAGAGACTGTAGTAACAGAAGCAACCGAAGGTACTGAGGTAGTCGAAGAAGCTACCGAAGAAAAGCCTGCGAAGAAGACAGCGACTGCAAAGGCAGGGAAGCGCAGTGCTAAGGCCGCCAAGGAAGCTGAAGAAGCTGAGGCGAAAGAAGCCAAAAAGCAAGAAAAGGCTGAAGCTGCCGAAAAAGCCGATGCCCCAAAGCCAAAAGCTAAGCCGCGCGTCAAGAAGTACTCAAAGAACCAAAAGGCAATGCGTGAAGCTATCGACTTCGACAAGCTCTACACTCTCGATGAAGCAGTTGCACTTCTACAGAAGGTCTCGACTGCAAAATTTGACCCAACCCTCGAGCTCCACATCCGTCTGGACATCGACCCACGACAAGCGGATCAAACCGTGCGCGCATCGACAGCCCTGCCAGCCGGTAGCGGCAAGACCGTTCGTGTGGCAGTTTTGACTGCCGACGACAAGAAGGCTAAGGCAGCCGCAGAAGCCGGGGCAGATGTAACTGACTCAGAGCAGCTACTTGCAGACATCTCGAAAGGTACGCTGGACTTCGACGTTCTCGTTGCTACTCCAGACACCATGGCTCAGCTCGGTCGTCACGCTAAGACCCTCGGTCCGAAGGGGCTTATGCCATCACCGAAGAGTGGAACTGTAACTGCTGATCCAGCTGCTGCTGTGAAGGAAATTAAGCAAGGTCGTCTCGAGGTGAAGAACGACGCCAATGGAATCATTCATGCCGCTGTCGGTAAGCTTAGCTTCAAAGCAGAAGATCTTGTTGCCAACGGTCGTGCCGTACTCCAGTGCGTGCAAACAAATCGCCCATCAGGTGTGAAGGGGACTTACGTAAAGTCAATCACCGTTGCCGCCACCATGACACCAGGCGTCAAGCTCGACACTGCCGAACTCGTCGCGAAGTAATTCTGTATCACAAGAATTTTAAAAAGCACCCACAAGGGTGCTTTTTGGTCCCAAAAAGTAAATCCTTAGTCCTTACGCTTTTTTGCTAACTCACAACACGATAAGCTAGTACTAGTTCGTTCACAACCCACACGCCCGAGGAGGTGTCATGTCAAACGAACATCGTCGCTTCCTCTTCTCATCGAATGAAGCACCAGAGACACGCATCGTTCGCGATTACGACGACCTAGTCGAGATCATCAGTCACTGCCGAGGACTAGGGCAAAAGATCGTACTGACCATGGGCACGTTTGATCTTTTCCACGTAGGCCATGCAAAATACTTGGCAGAGGCCAGTCGTCATGGAGATATTCTGATCGTTGGCGTTGATTCTGACGACAAGGTCAAGCGGCGCAAGGGCCCAAGCCGTCCTATCGTACCAGAAGGCGAACGAATGGAAATTCTTTGCCATCAGCGTGCCGTAGACATTGTCACGATCAAGCCATACACATCGGAGAAGTGGGAGCTCATCAAGCTGATCCACCCAGATGTACTCATCGCCACAGCGGAGACTTACACAGCAGACGAGCTCGAGCTACTTCGAGAAGAATTCTGCGGTGAAATCGTGGTTTTGACGCCAATGGCAGAAACCTCCACAACTGCAAAGATTCGTCTTATGTGGCTTGAGTTTCACGATAAGCTAGGACAGGCACTCAACCAAGCCGTACCCGCCTTCATCACGGATGTGCTGAAGAGAATGGAGAATCGCGATGACTGAGGCAATCCTGTGTTATGTGCCAGTGTTCCATGAAGGATATCATCGATTCTTCGATGAGAACCCAGTCGACAACATCCTAGTTCTCGGTGAGGACATTATTGAGCGATTCCGTCAGCTCGTAAAAGACGTGCGGCGCTTGCCGAGCCAAACGGTTGCTCAGTTACTTTCTGACCTGTACCCACATCGTCGGGTAGAGGTAATTAGCTGGGTACAAGCGCTGAAACTCAACGAGCAATTCGATCGCCTCATACTCCCAGACGAGATGGAACTGATCGAATTGCTCGATGATATCGAATACCCGGTAGAACAACGCTTGAGTATGAGAACGTTTTTGCGCTGGGACAAAGAGCAAGTATTGCTCGCACGCCCCATCACATCTGGCGAACCTATGAGCTCGGATGTAGTGCGCCAGATGCTCGGACTCGCAAACGGACAGGCCCTACTCTCTGGTGACTGGTGGCGTCAGGTTGGCGCAGTTCTCGCACGTGACAATACAGTCTTAGTTACGGGCTACAACCGCCATACGCCGTCGCCACATCAGCCATACTTCGACGGAGACCCTCGAGCAAGCTTCAAAAAGGGGCAATATATCGAGCTCTCTACAGCCACACACGCTGAATCTGTCGTCATTGGTCACGCCGCACGACAGGGTATTGCGCTCGAGGGCGCCGACCTGTACGTGACGACCTTCCCATGCCCGCCATGTGCGCAGTTAATAATGGAAGCCGGTATCGCACGGGTCTTCTACAGTGATGGATATGCGATGCTCGATGGCGAAGCGCTGCTCACTGCTGCGGACATCGAGGTGATTCGTGTGGAAACAACGAATTAAGCCCCTGGCGTAAGCCAGGGGCATTTCATTATGTGTTCGACGCGAGCTTGACCTTTACTGACTCAAAATCTTCGCTCTCTGTATCACCCACGATAAGGTGACCATGTAGATGAGCCATGCTGGCTCCCGTGAAACGCATGTCACCAACGCGCATGAAGTGTGAGTAGGCCTTGAGCTCATACTGCCGCTTGATCATCATCAATACCAGCATGTAGTCCTGAAAGGCATCGGCCGGAAGATCGCACAAACTATCGACATGCTTTTCTGGAACGATCAGCAAGTGTAGCTTTGTGCCCGGATATGGGAACTTATTGGGCACAACATGCCAATACTTGCTCCGCAAAACATATTTGCGTTCCGGTGGATCGCAGAAGAGGCAGATACCCGCTTCGATCAGTCGCTCCATCTCAGCGACCTGCTCGGGAGTACGCGCCGCCTCAAGCAGGTAGTCACTTGGGTTATGACGAAGACTCATCGCGTACCTCGATCTTTCGCTTGAAGAATAGTCGGCGAAAATCCCATAGCGCCTCATCGTTGAAGTGCTGGGTATCCGTGTCGGTCAATTCCCACACAGAGTTACCCAAGTAGGGGAAGAAGGCGTCACACCCGACAAAGACCATCTCAAACTCGGTCAAGATGATCTCATCGGCATGCGGCAAAAACAGACGATAAATCTGTTCGCCACCGATAATAAACACCTTGCCTTCTAAATTGAGCACCTCGTCGTAAGATACAACCTCAAATCCCTCGACAAGACTTGGTTCTTCTGCAGTTGTGAGAACCAGATTACGACGCCGTGGGAGAGGGCCGCGGAGTGATTCCGCAGTCTTTCGACCCATCACAATCGTGTGATCGGTCGTCACGCCACGGAAGAAATCCATGTCGGCCGGCTGGCGCTCCCAGGGGAGTTGACCAGAGCGACCAAGCTCACCATTCTGCCCGCATGCAGCGATCATGACAAGTGTCATGGTGCCACCGGGATTCGCTTGATAGCAGGATGCGGGTTATACCCTTCGAGCTCGAACATGTCACTGCGGACGTCCTTGATGGATGAGATTTTACCCACGAAACGCACGGTCGGCAAGACTCGTGGCATTCGCTCACGCAATTCACGCACAACATCCTCCTGATCCTCGTAGTAGTGAGCGTTGGCGATGTGATGAACATAGAAACCCGGTTGGTAACCGGTCAGTCCACACAGGGCGAGCATAATCGCCGCGTACTGCACCAGGTTTGACGGCACGCCAATCGGCACATCACCAGAACGCTGGATCATTTCCAGATTCAGCTTGTCGCCAAGAATGGTAACCTGTACATGGCCGTGGCAGGGTGCGATGGTCGGTGTCGGCTGATGTCCGTATGCCCTCGAAAGATGTCCGGCGAGCCAGTTAGTGATGACGTGCGTCTTCACCTCAGGATCGCTACGAATCTGATCAACAAGAGCTTCCCACTGGTCGAATGGACCATCTGGCCCAGGGTAATTCGCGAAGACATCGCCGTATGAAGCTGGACCGATATCACCAGTCTCCAAGCCACGCTTGGCACACTTTGCATCGGTGGCCCACGGTCCCCACCAGTTACAGCCGAATTCGGCAAATTGGTCGAGCGTGCGCGCACCATTGATCATTGCACATAGCTCGCCAATTGCGCCTCGCCAGAAACCTGAGATATCTCGCTCAGTAACCATCGGAAAGCATTTTGCCAAGCTATAGCGGAGTGTATAACCAAAGATCGTACGGGTCCGCGGGCCTTGCCGCGTCTCGGACCATTGACCCTCTTCCAGTAACGCCACTAGGAGATTGTGATACTGAGTATCAGGTGACATACCCATACCTTTCATTTCAAAGAGCTTCGAACTTATATATCTTATCAAAGCTTTAGTATCGACTTAAGCATAGCCAACATCATTCATCGGTCATTGGCGCACGTAATATCTATTGACCCATCAGCCTGTATCTGGTAATATATGCAAGTACGAACCGAAGACAGTAGCTGGCACATAAACCTGCCTTAATCCGCTACCGAGGCCAAGACAACATCTTATATAGATATAGTCTCTCGTGTCTTCAGTGCTCGCACCGAAGATTTTTTCATTAAAAAAAGGAATTCACGATGGCAAAAACGCGTGAACAGAAGACGCAAGACCTCGAAAAACTGGTCGAGCGCCTCAATGCTTCAAAGCTTGCCGTCCTGACTGACTACCGCGGACTCGACGTCCCAGCCATCAACGCCCTGCGTAATGCTGGACGAGAGAAGGGGATTACCTTCACGGTCGCTAAGAATACGCTCCTCAAGCGAGCTGCCGAAGCTTCCAATAAGGAAATCACCGATCTCTCGACCTTCGTTGGGCCAATGGCAGTAGCCTTTGGTGAAGATGAGGTTGAAGCTGCTAAGCTCATCGTTGACTTCTCAAAAGACAACGAAGCCGTAGAAGTAGTCGGAGCAATTAGTGAAACTGGTGACATTCTTACTAAGGAAGAAGTCATCGCCCTCGCTAAGCTGCCGAGTCGCGAACAGCTCCTGGCCCAGGTGGTTGGCACTATTGCCGCCCCAATGTCAGGCCTCGTCCGCGTCCTCAATGGCAATGTCTCAGGATTGGTCTATGCACTGCAAGCAATTAAAGAACAAAAGGAAGCTGCTGCGTAAGGCAGTTGCGAATTAAGGAGAATATTATGGCAGAAGAAACAACTGCTCCAGTAGCAGAAGAAGTAAAAGAAGAAAAGAAAGAAGTTCCAGCGAAGTTTGAAAAACTCGTTGCTGAACTCGATAAAATGAGCGTCCTCGACCTCTCAGAGTTCGTAAAGACCCTCGAAGATCACTACGGCGTATCAGCTGCCGCTCCAGTAGCGGTTGCTGGCGTAGCTGCTCCAGCCGAAGCTGGTGAAGCCGCCGAAGAGAAGACTTCATTCAACATCTTTCTTGCCGCAGCAGGCGACAAGAAGATCGACGTCATCAAGGCTGTTCGTGAAATCACTGGTCTTGGTCTCGCCGAGTCTAAGGCTGTTGTAGACGAAGCACCTAAGATGGTCAAAGAAGGCGCTACCAAAGAAGAAGCTGACGAAGCTAAGACGAAGCTCGAAGCTGCTGGCGCTACCATCGAACTCCAGTAAACCCTGTAGTTACAATCAAAAACACCCGCCGAATCAAAAAGTGGGTGTTTTTGTTTGCATTATTTCTGGTACGAATGCTATACTCCGAGTAAATGCGACAGAGTATGGCGCATGAGTTTAAGGATACTTGAGGGTGGTATTCCTGTATATAACCTGCAAACAGAAAGTGAGTAACAGATGGCAAACAACCCGCAAGACGAAAAAGTAACTGACCTGGCTGCTAAGCTCAAAGCAGCTGAGGAACAATTAAAACAGCTCCATGAACAGCTGGCTCACATGGGCGTTAACCCCAACCAGGCGGGCGCATCAAAACCTTCATCTCGCCAGACAGCCTATCAGAACAGCGAAGCGACAGCGGGTAAAATCATCGAGGGTGTTTTCGATGGTCAAAATATGATGGGTCCTGGGGACAAAACCTATCCGGTACCCGCCAACTACGCTTCTAAGTCCAAGCTTGTCGAGGGCGATATCCTCAAGCTTACTATTTCAGAGGATGGTAGCTTCATCTATAAGCAAATCGGCCCAATCGAGCGCAAGAAACTCATTGGCAAGATCACTCTGCAAGATGGTACGTATATGGTCGAAGCAGGCGGTAAGCTCTACCACGTGCTCTTCGCGAGCGTCACATACTTCAAAGCCCAGCCTGGCGACGAGGTAACGGTCGTGATTCCAGCCGACCGCGTAGCCTCTTGGGCGGCCATCGAAGCTGTGATTGGCTGAAATCGTAATGATCTACAGTTTCTGACCTCTCATTCTGCGCTATAATAGGGTGAGTAATATTGGTGAGGAGGGGAGTGGTTCAGCTCGCTCTATATCGGTCATATCGACCATTGGACCTAGCGGATGTCGTGGGGCAAAAACATGTCACCGACACGCTCGACAAAGCTTTTCAAAAAGGCGCGATTAGTCATGCTTACTTACTGACAGGCCCACGCGGTACGGGGAAGACCAGTGTAGCGCGCATCATTGCTCGTCGCGTCAACCAGCTTCCATCCGAAGCTGACATTGCCCGCGAGCTCGACGTCATAGAGATAGACGCCGCATCAAATCGCGGCATTGACGAAATCCGTGCTCTGCGTGATAAGCTCGCCACCGCGCCTAGCACACTGCCTTACAAAGTATTCATCATCGACGAGGTCCACATGTTGACCCGCGAGGCTTTTAATGCACTCTTAAAGACACTTGAAGAGCCGCCGCCACATGTCATCTTCGTACTCGCCACGACCGAAGTCCACAAACTACCCGATACCATCATCTCACGTACCCAACGACATGATTTTCGCCTCATCACAGCAGCTGACTTAGCGCAAACGCTTAAAGATGTTGCAAAAAAAGAGAACATTACCATTGATGACGAAGCGCTACGCCTCATTGCCGAACAAGCCCAGGGCGGCTTCCGAGACGCACTCAGCCTCTTAGATCAGCTGGCCAGTCGCGGTGAGGCCATTACGGGCGAGGTAGTTGCACAAACTGCCGGTATCGGTGACATCACGCTCGCCCAATCCCTACTAACCGCTACGCTCGAGAGCGACACCAGTGGCGCCCTCGATGCTCTACAAAAACTTCTCACTGCCGGTGCCGAGCCGACTATACTGACTGAATACCTTCTTGCATACGTGCGTTCGGAATTCTTGCGGGCTGAACCAAAGTTCGCCCAACGATATGTGCCGATATTGCGTACCCTCTCCCGCGCCACAAGCGAGCAACGCACTGCTACTATCCCAAGCTTGCCACTAGAACTCGCACTCTGGGAGCTGACACAATCCACAGTAGCTACACGCCCAACGCAATCAGCTTCTCCAGTAGCAGCAGTGACACAGCAGCCAACACCACCCAAGAAACAATCCTCGGCAACGCCCAACTCAGTACGCACTACCAAACATACACCACCAATAGCCGGCCTTAATGACTCTGTCATTGCCACCAAGGCCCTTTCTCTTATCAAGATAAAAAATAATTCCCTGTATGCTATTCTGCGCTCTGGTGAGCCAACCCTCGAGGGGAATCAACTCCTGATTCGCTGCCGCTTCCGTTTTCACAAAGAGCGCATCGAGGAAGCTCGTAATCGTCAGCTAATTGAGGCTATCTTCACAAAAGCAGCTGGACGCACGATAGAGCTGCGCGTCGAACATACCTCAGCTGATGCGCCAGCACAAGAAGCACATGATGACCAAGAGCTCGTCGCTAGCGCGCTCGAGATTCTCGGTGGGGAGGTGATCGAATAATGGCGCAAGATACTGGGTATAGCGGCGGATCACTTGAGCGGTCACTCACACCCCCGCACAACTTGGAGGCCGAGAAGTCACTGCTTGGTGCACTGCTCATCGATTCAGATGCGCTGATTCGAGTAGCCGACATTGTTCATGACGATGACTTCTATGATCATCGACATGGTATCGTCTACGGTTCGATTCTCCATCTCTATGAACAACGCAAACCAATTGACCTGATTACAATCTCCGATCATCTCCAAGGCCTCAAAAAGCTCAAAGAAATTGGCGGCATGACCTTCCTGACTGAGCTCGCAGCTAATGTACCGAGCGCCACTCATGCAGCTGAATATGCCAAGATCGTGGCGGCTAAGGCGACGCTCCGTAGACTCGATCTAGCGGGTCACACTATCGCTGGATTCGCACACAACGAAGATAAGCCGCTAGAGGATATTCTCGATGAGTCCGAACAGGCTCTTTTTCAGGTCAGTCAAAAGCATCTCAAGCAAAACTTTATTTCAGCCAGTCAAATCCTAGTCGATAGTTTCGATCGACTCGACGCTCTACACAAGGATAAGAAGCAGTTGCGCGGTGTACCTACTGGCTTCGCGGCTATGGACAATCTCTTAGCCGGGCTACAACGCTCTGATATGATCATCTTAGCTGCTCGCCCAAGTGTCGGGAAGACGAGCTTCGCGCTAAATGTCGCAGCCAATGTCGCCATCCGTGAAGGCGTACCGGTCGGGATCTTCAGCCTGGAAATGAGTAAAGAACAACTCATCGACCGTATGCTCGCCATGGAATCAGGAATCGACTCATGGAAGCTGCGCACCGGGAATCTCGAGGATAAGGATTTTGAAAAACTCAATAGTGCCATGGGCGTACTTGCCGAAGCGCCGATCTATATTGATGATAGCGCGCTCATTAACTCACTCGAAATGCGCACAAAGGCACGGCGACTGCAGGCCGAGCACGGACTGGGGCTCATTATCATCGACTACCTGCAGCTGATGAGCGGGCGCTCAAGCGGAGGAAGTGATAACCGCGTCAACGAGGTATCAGAGATTTCACGCTCGATTAAAGGTCTCGCGCGCGAACTCGATGTCCCAGTTATCGCCCTCTCACAACTATCCCGTGCCGTCGAATCACGCAATCCGCCGATACCCCAGCTCTCAGACCTTCGTGAATCTGGATCAATCGAGCAGGATGCAGACGTGGTTATGTTTATTTCTCGCGAAGATAGGTGGAACAAAGAAACTGAGCGCAAGAACATCGCCGACATCATCATAGCTAAGCATCGTAACGGTCCAACCGGTGATGTTGAGCTCTTCTTTAGTCCCGAACTCATGCTCTTCCGGTCACTGGAGCGCAAACACACAAATTAAGCACAAGTGTGTTTACTCAGTCATAATAACCAAGCTATACTCAAAGAACGAAAGAACCGACCCATGCCCGAAACTAAGCCTAAGCCAAACACTGACCATCATCCCCGAACAAAAGCTACCCACGAAGTCGCGCGTGTTGGACGATTTGGTATAGTCGGTATACTCAATACGCTGATCGATTTTGGAACGCTTAATCTTCTGACTCGACTGTTTGGACTCAGTAATCTGGCAGCTAACATTCCAGCTACGACGATCGCCATGCTGTTTAGCTTCTTCGCAAATCGCAACTTTGTGTTCAAAGCCCACACCCATGACTCTCAACTCAAGCAAGCGTTATGCTTTTTTGCCTTCACTGCCTTCGGCTTGTACGTACTGCAGAGTAGCGTCATATACTTCTTCGAACAAGTGTGGGTCTGGCCGATCGGAGTGGGTGTGCATGTTGCACAAACACTGGGAGTAACACGGTTGGTAGACGACCAATTTATCGTCACGAATGGCGTCAAAGCGGTTGCGACAGTCGTGAGCTTAAGTTGGAATTATCTAACCTACAAACGTTTTGTATTTAAGGAATACAAATAATGGTTGCTGGACCTAAACCACAAAAAGTTACAAAGCGGCAGCATTTTATTGCCAAGTATGGCACTTGGATTGTGTTAGCAATGATCGTACTGTTGGCAATCTTCATGCGCTTCTACCAGCTTGATCAATTGCCTCCAGGCCTTCATCCAGATGAGGCAGCCAACGGTCAGGATGTTTTTAGGATTTTCAATCGCGACATCCGGCCGCTCTATGCCACCAATGGGCCTCGCGAGTCACTTTTCTTCTTCTTGCAGGGTATTTTCGTCTGGTTTCTAGGAAATACCATCCTAGCCCTACGCATCGCCCCAGCAATTGCGGGCGTGCTGGCTGTCATTGCTGTGTATTACTGGGGTACCGATTGGTTTGGCAGAAGGGTCGGGCTTTTGGCGGCATTCTTCTTGGCAATTAACCCGTGGGTTATCGTCATATCGCGTGACGGCTTTCGAGCCAGCATGACGCCATTGATGGTTGCGCTCGTGGCGTATTTCGCCGGTCGAGCCTTTAAAACTCGAAAATTGCCTTACTTCATCGGAGCTGGTCTATGCCTAGGACTAGGGGCCTATACTTATACGGCCTTCCAGCTTATGCTCGCGGCTAGCTTTGGGCTTCTGATGTACACTGCTATATTCCGACGCGAGCTCATCAAAAAGAATGTACGCAATATCGGTCTAGCTCTCGCCACATTCCTCCTCGTAATCACACCACTCGGGATATATACGGTGACGCATAAGGATGCAGCCTCGCGAGCAGGTGGCACGAGCTTTTTGAATAAGGACCTTAATGGTGGCAAGCCACTGCAAACACTAGGTGAGAGTATGACGAAGACGATATTGCAATACAACTTCGCAGGCGACAGCAACCCGCGTCATAACATTCCAAACGAACCTTATCTTAATACATTTGTTGGTATCATGTTTATTCTCGGCATTTTGATCTCCCTGTATGCGCTGCGTCACAGTCGATACGTAGCCCTGTTGCTTATTTTTGGCGCCATGATACTCCCCGCAGCACTCACCGCAGAGGGGCTGCCACATGGATTGCGTTCAATCGGGAGTGCACCAGCAGTGATGATCCTGGTGGCAGTTGGGCTGTCTTATTTTATTGGTCGCTGGTACGCAATCTTTCCGATCAATTCTTTCGCTCGCAATATAGGCCTTGGTTTTATACTGCTTCTCCTGGGTGCCACGCTTGTGCAAGGATACAAAGCCTACTTTGTGGCCTGGGCAGGAGATCAGAACACGTACGATGCTTATGCAGAAGACATGGCCGAGATTGCTCGTCAGTACAACACTACTATCAAAGGCACCAACCAGCCTACGACCTATATGGTAGTTGACGGCTATTCTATACGTACCATCGACTATCTGACTCGCGCAAAGCCTGACTACAAGTACAATATCGATGATGGCTTCGGCCTCGATCGTGGGTCAGGCTGGAAGCGGCTAGAATGGGATCAAGTGAAGTCGGTGCCGCTCACGCAAGACCCGACCGTATTCTTCGTCCAAAATAACCAGCGACGACAAGAAGTTCTGGACATCTTACGCGCTAAATACCCAACTGCCAGTATTAAAGCAATGAGCTCTCCAAGCTTCCCACAACGTACACTCTATTACGAGGTCGAAGTAAATCGATGAACGCCAAGGCCGGCCAACCACAGCTCACTATCCTCATACCAACGCTCAATGAAGAAAAGCGTATTGGCGCGACACTCAAAACACTCGCTCACTTCTTGAAAGAGCGCAAGTATGACGCCGAGGTCGTCGTTGTCGATGCGCTTTCAGACGACAACACTGAAAAAGTTGCTCGCGCTGAAGCGAAACACTTCGCTTCTTTCCGATACTTGCAAACCGGACCAAAGGTAGGGAAAGGCAAGCAAGTCCGTGACGGTATGTTCGCTGCCCGCGGCAAGTACATTATGTTTATGGACGCCGACCTCGCCACCCCGCTTAAATACCTTGATGACGTGTACAGCTTAATACACTCAAAACGGCCGATCGGAATTTGTGTCCGAAATCTTTCTGACTCTCACACCGGTTTGAGGAAATTCATTTCGACTTTTGGCAACTGGCTTACTCAAACATTACTCGTACCAGGCATACAAGACACACAATGTGGCTTCAAGGTATTTGATGCCCAGGTCGCAAAAGAAGTGTTCGGTCGCCAGCGGATCGTTGGCTGGGGATTCGATATGGAAATTCTCGCTGTAGCTCGCAAGCTCGGATATAGCATTGAGCTGATCGAAGTTCCGGACTGGAAGGATGTCGTCGAAGGCTCTAAGATATCCGGTGGCTCAGGCTTCAAATCCCTTCAGGTGGCTTTGCAAGTTTTTATCGACTTACTCTCAATCAAGCTCGGGCTTTTAACAGGTCGTTATCGAAAGGTAAGTTTTCGTTATGTCCCGTACCAAGCTGACTAATCGATTAGCCCCGACCTACATCCAACGTCTACCGGAGCGATGGGCAGTGTTTATACTGCTGCTAATTGCAGCTATTGCCAGGTTTCTGACAATCACCAAAGCTAGTGTGTGGCACGATGAAGGCTTCTCAGCAATGCTTGCTTCGCGCACACCGCTCGAAATATGGGCTGGCTCAGCGCGCGATGTACACCCACCGCTCTACTACGAACTGCTGCATTACTGGATGCAGATATTTGGTACCAGCGAGCTAGCTATGCGCAGCATGAGTGCCGTAGCTGGAATTGCCACCATCTTCATCATATACATACTCGTCAAGCGACATTTCGGCCGTGCAGCCGCCACAATCAGCCTCAGCCTTCTAGCCATCGCGCCTATGCTGGTTCGCTATAGCCAAGAGGCACGCATGTACGGGATCTTGGGCCTTTTCTTGATCGGAGGCACTTATGCGTTATTGCGTGCCACTGAGCATGTTCATCCAGATTGGCGCTGGTGGTCTATCTATGTACTTACCATGGCGGCCGGTCTGTACACCCATTACTTTACGGTATTTGCTATCGTGGCCCACTGGCTGTATCTCATGACCCTTGAGCGGCCATGGAAATGGCGACTAGGCAAAAGTCGCTGGCTAAGAATCGACTGGTGGCTCGCAAATCTCGGTATGGTTGTTCTGTGGCTACCATGGCTACCGGCTTTCTACGGTCAATTCACTCGAGGACAAGGGATTAGCTGGATCCCTGCGACGACTATCTATACCTTGCCCAAGAGTGTCTGGCAAAACTTCACCTTTACTGATGCTATGGCCCTGCCGTCATTGGTTTTTTGGGCAATCCCAGGCATTACACTCGGTCTCATTCTCTGGATCTCTTGGCTGCATAAGCACGAGCATAAGGAAATCCGAGCTCTCTTCTGGTATACCGTTCTGCCAATCGGTGCGACCATTGCCGTGTCAACCATTAAGCCCATCTATCAAGACCGATATCTGGTATTTGCAGCCTATGGACTCTACACCTTACTAGGAATCGCGCTCACGCAACTGATTCGCCAACATCAGGCTACCGGAGCAGCCGCCTTAATTGGTACGCTGATCATCTTCGGTATAGGGGTCGGTAATGTTGCACGACAAGCGACTCACTCCATGAAGGTAGTCGGGGAGTACGTCAGTCAGACTGGCGATGTAGTCGTATCAGCCGAATTATATACATACTTTGATTTCAGCTATTATTGCAACTCGTGTGACGACTCAAGAAACACCTTTAAGGTCAACTACACAGATATGATCAAGCCAACTCTATTACTGAATACCTCAGCTACATCTTACGGCAGACCGAACGGATACGGTGAATCCAGCCTCCTGTATGATCGCGCTGATAAAATTTATGTAGACGATCTATCGACTATCAAGCCTGCAAACGGCCGCCTCTGGATGATTGGTAAGCCCGGGGAGCAGAAATACTGGAAAGCTACTCCAGCAAACTGGCAGCAGCTCGACCAAATCAAAACCAATTCATCCGAAGCTCGTCTCTACCAAGTGCAATAATCACTCGATCTGCGGTACAATAGATAGTATCAGATTAGAGGAGATAAAAGTATGCTCGAACAAGTCAAAGCCATGAATGAATTGCGCAAGCTTCAAAAAGAGCTCAAGCAAGTTGAAGTGGAAGCCGATGCTGGAAATGGCGCGGTAGTTGTTGTAGTCAATGGCGAACAAAAAGTCACCAGCATCAAGCTCGATAAAGAAAAATTTGACCCCGAAGACCTGCCACGTCTCGAGAAGCTGATCGAGTCAGCAGTAAATCAAGCTATGGGGACTTTGCAACGTGAAGTCGCCGATAAAATGAAAGGCCGCATGGGGGACCTCAATATCCCCGGACTCTAGATCGAGACTATTGTGACACACGTCCTACCGAAGCAAATCACACGAGCGGTCGAGGAGTTTGCAAAGCTTCCGTCGATTGGCCCAAAGACAGCAGAACGCCTGACGATGTATCTGGTGCGCTTTGGCGACCCTAGACGGCTCGGCGAGGCGCTGATTGGCTTGCGAGATGGGCTGCAGTTTTGTGCCCAGTGCCACAGTTTTGCAATCGAGGAGCTATGTGCATTATGTCAGGACACAAATCGCGACAACAACATAATAGCCGTGGTAGCCCAACCACTCGACATTATCGCCCTCGAACGAACGGGTTCATTCCAAGGTCGCTATCATGTACTCCACGGCTTACTCAGCCCGATCGACGGAATAGGACCAAGTCAACTCAAGATCGATACGTTGCTGGCAAGAATATCAGCTATCGATCCGCAAGAAATCGTACTGGCCACCAATGCCACAGTGGAAGGCGAGACGACTGCTATGTATATCGCAAAGCAGCTCGCAGATTCGTCGGTCCGCGTCACGCGACTAGCACAGGGCATGCCAGTCGGTGCCGATGTCGAGTACGCCGATCAAGTCACACTATCACGAGCGTTCTCGGGGCGCACGGAGGTGCAGATATGAGCACGTTTGCGGGTTTTTCTAAGGATATACTCCTGATCGACTTCGAGAGCACAGGCTTCACGCGAGACATTGATACGCAAGACATCATTGACCCAGGCGACCCCACGCAACTTGGCGCCGTCCTGCTCGACAAGCAGACACTTGTAGAAAAACAGCACTTCCTCAGTGATATTAAGGCTGACCCAGCACGACTCGATGCCTGGGTACTTGAGCATACCGACATCACTGCCGAGCGCGTAGCAAACGCCCCGACTGCAAAAGAAGTGGCCAAGCAGTTTATCGAAACTTTTGGCGAAGATATCTATCTCGCATCGTGGAATGTCAGCTTTGATCGGGCTTGGCTCGACACTTTCTTGCGCGCAGTCCATCGCCGCGAAACGATGTACGACTATCACCACATAGATATCTGGACGCTTGCCTATACCTATCTGTGTGAGCTGGGACACCCTGAAATCATTCGCTCAGAAGAAACCTTCCGTGCTTTTGGACAGGATACCCGCAGTGCCCATAATGCTCTCGACGACTGTCGTCGCACCGCCGACGTACTCCGAGCTATTATTAATCGAAAGTCACTAACGATATGACGCAAATCACTCTCTACAATTCACTACACCTGAAAAAAGAACCTTTTACGCCGCTCAAACCCGATCGGGTGACGATGTATTCTTGTGGACCAACCGTCTATGATCATGCACACATTGGTAACTTGCGCGCATTCGTGACGGCGGACACGCTTCAGCGTGTACTGAGATATATCGGTGGTTATGACGTACAGTGGGTCATGAATATCACCGATATCGATGACAAAATGATCGCTCGTGCCGGCGAGCTCTATCCCGATGCAGATCCAGGCGATGCCCTGGAAGAACTAACCCAGACATACCTCGGCGTATTTAAACAGGATCTTCAAAGAATTGGCGTGCAGCTCAGTGATATTGCAACTCTCCCACGAGCAACAGATCACATCGAAGAGATGCAGGCGATTGTTCGTAACCTGATCAAAGCTGAAATTGCCTACATTTCCGAAGGTAGTGTGTATTTCTCACTCGACCACTATAAAAAATCAGGCAAAACATATGGTCAGCTAGTTGAAATCGCCCAGGATGCCAACCTGCAATCACGTATTGATGATCAAGACCAAAAGCAAGGGGCGGGTGACTTTGCTCTGTGGAAAGCTGAAAAGCCTGGCGATCCCACTTGGGACTTCGATGTTGACGGACAAAACTTGCGCGGTCGCCCCGGCTGGCACATCGAGTGCTCAGCCATGAGTACCAAGTATCTCGGCCAGACTTTCGATATCCATACCGGCGGTATTGACCTGAAATTTCCACACCATGAAAACGAAATCGCCCAAAATGGCGGCAAGCTAGCACACTATTGGGTGCACAATGAATTCCTCAATGTCGATTCAGAAAAGATGAGCAAAAGCCTCGGTAACTTCCGAACGCTTGACGACATCAGCCAACCGCTCGCATTTCGATTATTCTTGCTGTCTGGGCATTATCGCAGCCAAATGGACTTTACAGAAGATAGCCTCCAGGCGGCTATCCGCCGCCGTAACAGCCTCCGGGAATGGGCAAGTAAACTGATCAATAACGCCAGCTCAAAGAAGTCAAAACTTCCAGAGAAACTGACGCGGAAATTTGATGCTGCACTGGCTGATGACCTCAATACCCCGGAAGCGCTCGCAGTGATCGCCGAGGGCGAACGCTCGCTAGAGCTTGGACAGCAAATGCGTGAGTTTGCAGAGCATATCGACCAGACTCTTGGTCTTGGGCTTTTTCTAAATCAACGAAATCTACGGCTTGATGACTCGATCATGCAATTAGTCGAAAATCGAGACGAGGTGCGTCGCCACAAAGACTTCGAACGCAGCGACAAAATACGTGACAATCTCAACCATTTGGGCGTAGGGGTAGAGGATACTTCCGATGGTCAAATAATCTGGGAATTACATAGAGCATAAATAAAGACCTCGAGGATGCCCCGAGGTCTGATTGAGCTAGATGCACTAGCGACGCTTGCTCCACCACTTGCCGGCGGTCCACCCGTGAGCAGATCCGGAGCACTGGTTTTTGCACTTCTGACCGCGATAGCACTGCGAGCATCCGCGCCCGCTACAGGATGAGCAATCCTCGAGAGGACCACCACATCGTTCACACCGACCACTGGCCAATGTCACCACCTCACTTCTTTCACTTGAGTACTAGTAGGTTAACGAGTGGACAATTCAGCGATTGCCATGATAAGAAAAAGGGCACCGAGGCCAAGCATCAGTAGGCGCGCGAGACAGCCGAGCAATTCTTTGATCGAGCCCCATAGGAGCGCGACAGCAAAGCCCAGGAATACATACCCAAGCATACGGCTCCTTTGCGGCTCGAGAGGTACGAAGTTACCTATTTATACTACACGATACACGATCTGTCAATAAAAGAAGTGGCCCGGAACCTGCTGGGGAACAGGTTCCGGGCCGGGTACGCCACCGTACTGGGGCTAGGTGACGATCTTGCTGACTAGTTCGTGCTACGGTCGCGATTCACTCGAGACCGTTTCACCTCACTAGCCCATCCAACGAGCATGAAAGCGCCCGTCATCCCCACAATCACCGCGATGTTACGAGCTGCACTCACAGTCTCGATGATTGCAGCGGTCACCAGGAGCATCACTCCCAGCAGTAGGTAGGCACGTGCCTTCATGGGACTACTCATCGACACCACCGCCCATTGCTCGTACCGAATGTCAACGGAATGACCTTAACCGGGCTGAAGGGGATGAACCCCGGGGTCATGGTGTAGCGAAAAGTCGCACACCGATCACGCGCCGCTGCATCAGCGAAGGCATCCTGCGCCCACTGTGCGTACACGCCAGTCACACCAGCACACACCGCACCGCCCACAGGGGTAGTGACGAAGGTACAGGCAATGCCGGCGATTGCCGCAGCAGTAGCCATCTTGGTGCCGGAGTAGGCACCTCCGATGAGCTTGTCCAGGAAGCGGGATGCATCTTTCGTGAAAAACACCGTGCACGTTACATAGCCACACGTCGCGGTTGCTGCCTGATTGCGCAGCAACACACGGTCGGTGTGTGTAGCCACCACCACTGGTGCCGCCCGATAGGAGGCAGACGATGACATACCTGCCATCTTCCGCGCATGCAGGACCGGCATCACAGACGGAGCCTGAGCCCCGGCTGCCGACGTCGGCATCAGCGTCGCAGCGACTGCCATGATGGCGATGATCACGACCACAGTCGGTCGCGACCACAGTCGCTTTTTGTTGAGGTACTGCTGAGACACAATGTGCCCCTTTCATGGTTGAGAGCCTTCCCGCTTAAAGGGGAAGCAGCAGCTCGTTCTTGAGCAAACCTGACTACTTTACAGTATTAATGAATTTTTGTCAATACTTTTTGAGCTCAATTATTGAATAATCAGATATAAAATCGTATACTATCAGGGCATTTCAGGCTCTTTTAGAAGACTATTGGGACGTCGCCAAGTGGTAAGGCACCGGGTTTTGGTCCCGGCATTCGGGGGTTCGAATCCCTCCGTCCCAGCCAAGACGTGCACCAAACATGACCGTAGTGCATACAGTGCAAACTCAATCTGTTTGGTACAAGTCTAGGAAAACATCAAACCGACTGCAAGGTCGGTTTTTTGGTGCCAGA